>VHDF01000022.1 GCA_016871495.1 Verrucomicrobiota bacterium
CCCCAAACTCCATCCCGCGAATCATGAATGGGAACCAGTTTCTTGCCCGCCGCGTCCACCTTGCACAAGACCGCCTTCTTCGGCGACGCGGCATCCACCAGGCTGCAATACTCGTTGGGGTGATGGATTTCTCCTTCCGGCAGATCGAGTTCCTCGCGGACCTTGAATTGCGCGATCAAATCCGCCGTCACCACCCGCTCGCTCAACCCCGTGTAGAGATCTTGCAGTTCCACCCGGTCGTTTTCGTAGTCCTCCGCCGCCAATCCCAGGGTATCCGCCTTGATCCGCAGATTGATATCCTTGGTCACCAGGATGGTTGGCACGTCCGCATGCGCTCTCTGCAGCGCCAGCGCTTGCGCGATGATTCTGCTGTCCACGCTTTTGTCGCTTTGCCCGCCGTTGCCCGGCATCCCGTCTTTGTCTTGAAAGACAATCTTGAGCACCCCCCCGTTCTGTAACGGCACCCCCTCGCTTAACCGGCCCTGGCCGCGCAAACTGTCCAGCATCCTGGACACGGACCGCGCATTCTGGCCCAACTCGCTGCGCTCACGCTTGAAGCGATCGATCTCCTCGATCACTTCGATGGGAATCAACACATGGTTCTGTTTGAACCGCAGAAGCGAGTTGGGATCGTGGAGGAGAACATTGGTGTCCAGGAGGTAATTCTTCACGTGCGACGCTGAATTTGAATCTGATGCATGCGTTGATGCCAGTTCGCCACCCGGGGCAGCCGCCTCGGCATCGTGTAATGGCCTGAATAAAGAAAATTGGCGAGCATGCCGTAAAGATCGAAATCGACGAAGAGCGGACGCTCCGTCAGCAGAAACGTGCGCTGCTCCAACATCCGCTCGCAAGGCCCCAAGGCCGCCTCCAGCCGTCCCAGCCAGAGCTTCTGCTCGGACCGCCATTGCTCCAAGCATCCGCGCCCGAATTTGCGCTCCTTGTGCCTCACAAACCGGCACCGGTCCGAGGGTTCCACCATCTCCTCCCAGTAAATGTCATTGAGCCGGAATCCCGCATCCTCCACCGGCCCCTCGCAATGCCGCCACAACACCTGCTGCACGCCCTCCCAATCCGGCGGAAACAACCCAAGCTGAAACTTGGATTCCAAATACTTCGCGATCACCTGGGAATCCGCGTCCGTCTCGAAGATGACCTGGCTCCCATCCTTCAACACCGGGACCTGGTAATAACGTTCCTTGGTGAGCTTCCAAACCAAGTCCCGGTCGCCATTCGGGATGTTTCGCACTCGAAAAGGAATGCGCGCCGCCTCCATGATCCGGCGCTGGACCAGACAAAACGGGCTCCACGGAAATTGAATCAACTCCAGCATGCCGGGTTCAACGCATTGCCAGCTTCCGCGGATCGACCACCACGTGCCGGATCTTTTGCCGCTTCCAAGTGTAGGTCAGGTGGACTTTTCCATCCCGCGTTTGCAGAATTGCCGGATACGAGAACTCTCCCGGCTCGGATTCCAAAACCCAAGAACTCTCCCACGCCACGCCGTCCCGGGACAAGGCGAGGTTCAGCGGACTGCGCCCGCGCGGGGTATGATTGTAAATCACCAATTGCCGCCCGTCCTTCAGGGTCACCGCGTCCAAACCACTGTTCGGATTGGGCAAAGCGGTCCGGGTCATTGGACCCCAGGTGCGCCCTCCATCCTCCGACCAGCTCTGCGTGACCGCTTGCTGCCGGCTGCGACACAGGATTTGCAAGCGCCCCTCCGGGTGGAACAACACGGCCGGTTGAATGGCTCCGAATTCCTTGCCATCGTTCAGAACCTCGGTCTTCTTCCATTGCCGCGCGTCGCGCGTGCTTTCCATGTGGACGCGCCACCCCTCGTGCTCGGTGCTGGAAGGACAAAGCAACGTCCCGTCCTTCAACCAAACCGCCTTGTTCTTGATGGGCCCCAAAATGCCCTCGGGCAAACGGCGCGGCTCAGACCAGGTGCGCCCTTGATTCGAAGATTCTATCATCATGCCCCACCACTGCCGTGGATTGGGCCCCACTTTGTAAAACAACCAGGTCTTCCCTGACGACGTCTGCGTCAGGACGGGGTTCCAGCACGGGAAACGCCTGCCGTCGGACTGTTTGCCATCGGCCACCTCTACCGGTTTGGTCCAGGTACCACCCTGGAGCCGGGCAACCCAAATGCCCACGTCCGGGTTGCCCTCGGCGGTGCCGCCGAACCACGAAGCCAGGATTCCCTCACGCGTCTCCACGAGAGTGGAAGCATGGCAGGAAGGGAAGGGAGCGGTCTCGTAAATGAACCGGCTCGACAGCACGGGTGAAGCTCCTGAGGACTGGCTCCCTGTCCCGCGCCCGGCGCAACCAGTGGCGCCCAACCACACGAAGACCGCGAAAACCGCCCCCCCTTGCCTGAGCCAAGTGCCGGCCAGAGCCAAACTCCTCCTGGGAGTCGCTCGCGCCTTCAACCCGGCTCGATGGGTGACAGCCATTTTGAAGAACATTACCGCTTCGGCTTCGTCACCATCGGGAAGTCATCCGTTCGGAACGGCGAAGCCGGCAGCCCAGCGCTGTTGTAAAGGTTCACCACCGGGAACTCGTGCCATCCGAACCGAACCGCCACAGGAAGCGGCACGTCCGGACTCTCCACCACCACTTTTTGGCCCTGGATCGCCGCTTTGGCCCAGACGAATTTCTTGTCCGCGCCCGCGATCGAGAAACCCGTCAGCTCTCCTCCGCGCGCTTCCAGCCCATTCCCGACATGCGAAAAGTCGATTTCAATCCGGCTCCCTTTCCTGGCCATCGAACGGTAAATGGGTCCGCTGTGAAGAATCTTCTCGCCATAGGCAATGCGTCGAGCCGCCAAGGCGAGCCGCTCGCCGGCGGGAGCTTTCTTCGCGGGATGGATGTCGTCCTTGTCCCCGGCATCGGTGATCACGGCCATGCCAACTCGCGGCAAGGTTGTGGTGGCCAGGGCCTGCGCCTCGCGTAACTCGGCCCAATCACTCTCCACCGGTTCCTTCGTGATCTCCTCCAGGCTGCGCTTGCGATTCTTGTCCCAAGGCGCCAGTTGCACCAACAGGAAGGGGAACGGTCCCTGACCCCAATCGTCCCGCCAATTTTGAATCATGTCGGCGAACAACGAACGGTACTGATGAGCCCTTCCTGCATTCGACTCTCCCTGATACCAAATGGCGCCTTGCACCGCGTACGGAATCAAGGGGGCAATCATGCCGTTGTAAAGCTCGCCCGGCGTCCAAAACGGAGGCTGAGGTGGCTTGGCGTCACCCGCCGTCCCCGCCTGCTTCGCGGCTAAAAACTTTTCCCGATCCTCGACGAACTTCGAGTAGGCGTTGTTGTAATTCTCGATGATGCTCGTCCGGTAATCGTCCTTCGCGCTCAGAAGATCATGCCGTATCCAGGCCTCGGCGGGAGAGCCGCCCCAGGAGGTGTGGATCAATCCCACCGGCACGCCGAGTGCCTTTTGCAAATCCCGCCCGAAATAATAGGCCACCGCTGAAAAACTCTTCACCGTCTCCGGCCCCGATTCCACCCACTTGCTGGGCACGTTCGCAGCCGGACTGGCTGATTTCCGCTTGGGCACCGTGTAAAGCCGGAGATTCGGATTTGCCGAATTCGCGATGTCCTGATCGGGCTGGAACGATCGGGTCATCGGCCATTCCATGTTGGACTGGCCCGAACAAAACCAAACCTCGCCCACCAGCACATCACGGACTTCCAATCGATTGTGACCCGCGACCTTGAGCGTTTCCGGCCCGCTCGCCTTCTGGGGCGGCAATTTCACCATCCACTTGCCGTCCTTGGTGGTCGCGCTCAGTTTGACCCCCCGAAATTCCACGGTGACCTTCTCGCCTTCGTCGGCCCATCCCCACACCGGCACGGGGCGTCCTCGCTGCATGACCATGTGATCGGTGAACAAGGAGGAAAGCCGGACGTCGGCGGAGGCTTGGCCGGCGAGCCCAAGCAGGGCCACCCCGGCGGCCCGAAGGGAAAACCATGGAAAGAAGAGGTGGCGCTCGGAAATCATGGCCTCACTGCAACCAAAGGCCGCTCCTGCGTCAACCTTGAAACCGCGGTGGGCCGGGAGGTCGGTGCATCCAGAGGTTGTCGGTGACCGGGTCGTCGTGGTAACGCAGACAGCCCTGTCTGCTGTGGCGCAGGCTGCCCAGCCTGCGGGGCGACGAAGGGACCAGGCGCGTGAAGTGCATGGAGGGCCTCGTTCTTCACCCGCCGGGCCGACTGGCAGTCGGCGATACGGCAGGCTGGGCAGCCTGCGCCACACTACAGACCACTTCGGGATGCACGGCCGGGAGGTCGGTGCATCCGCAAGTTTTGGGAGCGCGCCGTTCACGGCGCTTTTACGCTCGCGCCCATCGGCCGCGGCGATCTCCTCCCGCTCCAGCGCCCGCCCTGGGTGGAAGCCTTCGCTTTGAGAAGCGTTGCCGATTAAGGATAGGTGCCTTCCTTGATGGAGACGGTCGTGTTCTCGGACATCCACAACACGTCGGGCAACGAGTCACCCGCCGGGCCGAGCGGCAGCGCGAGCACGGGGTTTCCATTCCGAACCGGCACCTTGATGCGGGAACCGCGCCACTTGTGAATCTCCGAATGGCCATCGGCAAAAGAAAAACCGCACGCGCCATTGTGATAGGAAGCCGGCACATCGATAATCTGCGCGTTCTTGGCACCGGGAAGCGCCATCTGAACCGCGAACGCAGGGTCGTTGACACTGTCGGGATGTTCATCCACCAGCACCCAGGTCTTGACCGGATTCACGATCGAGCTCGCTTTGCCATACACGCGCCAAGTCGACCCTGGCAGCCAGGTTCCATCGTCGAAGACCTGGCTCATGGAGTTGCTGCGCACCCTCGGAACTTTCTGGCCCGAGCTGTTTCGGACCGTGACCTTGTCCGCCGGACATTTCCAGATCGACAGGCTCTGACCGATGTAGGGCATGAGTGGGCTCTTGACGATATCCACGTTCGGATCCCAGTTCGCGGGCGCGCTCGAATAGTCCACCCACCCCTTCACCCACACCGTGCGCCTGGGAACCGGAATGTCGCGCGACAGCGTCAGATGGTCGTCCGAATCATCCGCATAAAGCCTCCATCCCAGCATCATTTGGCGCAGGTTGTTCAGGCAGCCGATGCCTTGCGCCTTGGTTTTCGACTTCGACAGCGCCGGCAACAGCATGCCTGCGAGGATCGCGATAATGGCGATAACGACGAGCAACTCGATCAAAGTGAAGCCCCGCCGGGAATTGCAGGGAGCCTCCGAAGGGAAGAGGGCGGTTCTCATGGTTTTCATGGATCCTGGAGTCTGAGTGAGCATCCAAGTGTTCTTCCTTCTCCCGTCGAAGATCAATCACGAAAACGAACGTGGCGAAGGAGCCGGTGCCTCCCGAAGTGGTCTGTCGTGTGGCGCAGGCTGGGCAGCCTGCGCCACAGCAGACAGAGTTGTCTGCGTTACCTCGACGGCCCGGTCACCGATAACCTGCGGATGCGCCGGTCGTTCAGTAGTTCTCATTTTAGCCTGGGGCGCGGCGTTCCACCGCCGTCCCACGTTTTCAGAGGGTGATCAAGATGGGCTGCGGTGGAACGCAGCCCTCCCGGCGTGGTTCCTCGTCCCAAGGCGAGTCCAAGATGGGAGGTGACGATTCTTCAACCTCCCGACTAACTTGATGGTGAACTGAATCACCTTTCCGCACCCCGGCCCGGCGGAGTTCTTTTGCTGGAAACGGCAATTCAGCAGCGTCCAGGTGCGCCAAGTCCTTTGCCGCCCAGATTTTGCGAGAGATCGATGCTGATCAATTCCCTTTTCCAGGCTGACCGATTGGTCAGGCAAACACGTCTTGGATGACGCGCGCGCCCTCGAATCCCGTAAGTCGTTGGTCCAGTCCTTGAAAGCGGTAGGTCAATTTTTCGTGATCAAGCCCCGCTGCGGCCAGCAAGGTGGCATGCAGATCCCGAACGTGAACCTTGTCCACAGCGGCGCGAAGGCCGATCTCGTCCGTCTGGCCGTAATGGAATCCGCCCCGCAATCCTCCTCCGGCCATCCACACGGTGAACGCGTGCGGGTTGTGGTCGCGACCCGGCTTGTCGCCCTTTTGGGAGACGGGGAGGCGTCCGAATTCGCCGCCCCAGACCACCAGTGTCTGGTCGAGAAGGCCGCGTTGCGCGAGGTCTTCCAGCAGCGCCGCCACGGGTTGGTCGGTTTCGCCGGCGAATCCCTTGTGGTTGCCCACGAGATCGGCGTGGCAATCCCAGCTCAGTTGATTGTCCATGCCGCCGGAATAGATCTGAACGAAGCGAACGCCACGTTCGACCATGCGCCGCGCGGTGAGGCATTGGGCGGCGAAATGCGAGCAATGTTTGAGATCGAGCCCGTAGAGTTTCCGGATGTGTTCGGGTTCTCGCGTCACGTCGAAGGTCTCCGGGGCGGCCGTCTGCATGCGGTAGGCGAGCTCAAAACTCTCGATGCGCGCCGCGAGTTGATGTTCCAGGGCGCCCTTGGGCAGCGAGCGCTGATTGAGTTTTCCGAGCAGGGAAAGTTGAGCACGCTGCTGGTCTTCCGTCAGGTCGGACGGCGGTCTTAAATTATCCATGGGCTCCCCTTGTGGGCGCAGCCAGGTTCCTTGATAAACGCTGGGGAGGAATCCCGCGGTCCAGTTGTTGGCGTTCCCTTTGGGAAGACCCCGATTCATGGGATCGCTCATGACCACGAAACTGGGCAGGCAATCGCTCTCCGAACCGAGCCCGTATGTGATCCAGGAACCCACAGACGGAAACCCCATGCGCGTCGTGCCGGTGTTCATCATGAACAGGGCCGGGGAATGATTGTTCGACTGTGTCCAGCAGGAATGAAGGAACGTCATTTTGTCGGCATGCCTGGACAAGTGGGGAAACAATTCGCTGATCCAGGTGCCGGACTGCCCGTGCTGCTGCCAAGCGAATGGGGATTTCATGAGCGGTCCCACGGCGTCCTGAAAAAAGCCGGTCTTGTTGTCGAAACCGTCGAGCTTCACCCCGTCTTTCTTCACCAGTTCGGGTTTATAGTCCCAGGTGTCCACCTGACTGGGGCCCCCGTTGGCGAAAATCCAAATCACGGATTTTGCCTTTCCGGGGAAATGAGGTTTCTTGGGCGAAAGCGGGTTGGCGATACTGGCGAGGGCATCGGAGCGGTCGAGCATGCTCGCCAGGGCGACCCAGCCCAAGCCGCCACCTGCTCGTTGCAACCAGGCGCGCCGGTTCAGGAATTCGGGCTGGGAGGGGAAACGGTGGTTCATCTTGGATCGAGGGTTAGGGGATGTAGGCAAACTCGTTCAGGCCGAAGAGTACCTGGCAAAAATCGGCGAGGGCCAGCACGCGAGCCTCGGCCTTGCCCTGGCCTTCATGACTCTTCCATTGAGCGAGCACAAAATCAGAACTCTCACGCAGTTCGTCGGAGGTTGGACTCCGTCCGAGCGCGCGTCGGAATCCGATCGAAATCGGGTTGGCGATACTGGATCCCGATGGATGTTCGAGCGCCAGGGAGCGGGCGAACGCTTTGGCCCAATCACGGACTTGCGGGCCGTTCATGAGGAACAGGGCTTGCGGTGCGACCGTGGTGGTGGGACGGGCGGCTTGGCTGACGAGCGGTTCAGGCAGATCGAAGGCCACCATCGATCCGACCAAGCGGCTTCGTTTGACGGTGAAGTAGATGCTGCGCCGCCGACTCGTTTCGTCGAACGTGCCCGGTCCGAAGGGAGTGCGATCCAGGACACCGCTGACCGCGAGCATCGAGTCCCGGATGGCCTCGCCTTCCAATCGCCGCGGAGTTCGGCGGGTCCACGTCCGATTTTCGGGGTCCGCGGATTCCTTGCGCGGGTCGGGGGCCGCGCTTTGGAGGTAGGCCGCGCTGGTCATGATCAATTGATGCACGGGTTTCAAGCGCCAGCCGTGCCGGATCAGTTCGGAGGCCAGCCAGTCGAGCAGGTCGGGATGCGTGGGGGCTTCGCCGGTCTTGCCGAAATCGTTGGGAGATCGGACCAGGCCCTCACCGAAATGATGCTGCCAAAGCCGGTTGACGATGACCCGCGCGGCCAGGGCGCCGGCTCCGTTTTCCGTGTCGGTCATCCAACGGGCCAGGGCGCTGCGGCGGCCGGAGAATGGGGCGTTGGTGGGCGGCGGGCTCACCCAGAGATTCGTCCCCGGGGAGAGGACTTGAAGGAATTGTTGTTCCGCGACGCCATTTTTCAGGTCGGTGTTTCCTCGTTTGAGAATGTAGGTTTCCTTGAAGAAATCGGCGCCTTGGGAGTGCATGCGCAACGCCGGAAAGCCTTCGCCGCAGATCAGGGCGTCGACGCGTCCGTCCGGTTTTTTCTTCCGGTGCGCGTCCGTCACCGCCGCTTGAGCACGCCATGCGGGGTTGGAGAGCTTCCACCAATCAAACAGTACTTTTCGGTCCGCGGCTGTCAGATGCTTTCGGAAATCCGGAGAGCCAGATCGAGCCAGAATCGCCCCCACCGCGGGCGGCATGACCGGGCCGTCCAAGGATGGAACTGCGGCGTCGGTGACGGAGAGACGCGGGCGCCCGATGTGATGGCGGGTGTTGACTTTGAAAACGAGGCGAACGGTGAGGGCCGTTCCCGCTTCAGCCAGGATCGGAGTCCCGAGGGTGAAGACCGCCGATTGATCCCGGCCCAACTGTGGATCCACCGCCCAGCCCGTCTTGTCGTTGTCGTCGAGGCTCCCCTGCACGCTCAAGTTCGAACGGTTCTGTTCGAACGTGGCCGCGGCTTTGGTCACGGGCACCTCGCGTGGCTTGGCTTCTCCCGGGGATCTCACGGCGAGGGAAACGCGGCTCAGGCCGAAATTGCCGTTGTCCGCCCGGCCGGGTCCATTGGCCTTGAGGCTGGGATCGGCCATCGCATCGAGGCGAAGTCCGGTGATGCTTCCCGCTGGGAGCGGGGCGATGAAAGTATACTCGTCCGCGTCCGCGTTCTTGCCTTCGGCGAGATAAGAACCGTCCTCGAGTTTGCGCAGCGTCGCTCCGCCCTTCGAGACGGCGTTCGTCCATTCGATCAGGCGCCACTCGGGTTTGGGCGCGCTTGAGGAGTAATCGGCGAGCCAGCGATGGAAGGGAGTCGAAAGCTGTTTCTCCACCCGGGCCAGTTGGCGGTCCAGCGGCTTGAGCGCAGCTTCCCAAAGCACCATTCGGCGGCGGGTCGATTCGGGGTCGAGGTCCAGGGGAATGACGCTGCGGACCGTGGTCGTGAAGGTGGAAAGCATGCGATAGTAATCGGCGGTCGGAATGGGGTCATATTTATGATCGTGACAGCGCGCGCAGCCCACGGAAAGCCCCAGGAAGGCGAGGCTGGCGGTGGAGAGCATGTCATCCATGGCGTCGTAGCGCGTTCGCTCGACTTCATTGGCCGTGATTTGGGTGGGAAAGACTCCGGCCCCGAGAAAACCGGTCGCGGTGAGGGCGAGCGGGTCTTGCGGCGCCAATTCATCGCCGGCCAATTGCCATTGGAGAAAGCGGTCGTAAGGCATGTCCGCATTCAGCGCTTTAATGACGAAGTCCCGGTAGTGGAACGCGCCTTTTCGGTCGTAATCGTGCTCGAAGCCGGAGCTTTCGGCGAACCGGGCCACATCGAGCCAGTGCCGGGCCCAACGTTCCCCGTACTCCGGGCCCTCCAGCCATCGTTCGATCAGCTTTTCCCAATGGCTGGGGGAAGGCCTTTGCTGAAACTTAGCGATCAGGGATTCCGAGGGCGGGAGGCCCGTGAGATCCAGGCTGCCTCGGCGCACCAACGACCGGGGATCCGCGACCGGAGCCAGCGGAAGCCGCGAGTCTCGGGCTGCGTGGAGGAGAAAACGATCGATGGGGTGGGGCGGCGCCCCTCGCCACGCGGGCGGAGAGAGTTCTTTCTTCAGAGGACGAAAGGCCCACCACTGTTTGTCAGACTCGGAAACCACGGAGGCCAGGCGCGGCGGAAGTTTCCCCTCGACCAGCGGACGATCGTAGGGGGCGCCCAGGGAGATCCACTGTTCGATGAGGGCCAGATCTTCCGGGCCCAGCTTGGGCTTTTTCTCGGGCATGTGAGGTTCTTCCTCGTGGCGGAGAAGTTTGAGCATCCGGCTCTGGGAGGGTTGGAAAGGCACCACCGCGATACCCTCCGAACCGCCGCGCAACAGCCCTTCCCGTGTGGCGAGGTCGAATTCCCCTTTGGTCTTCTCGCCTCCATGGCAGGGAAGGCATTGCTCGACGAGCCTGGAACGAATCGTCTTGGCAAAGAGCTCGGTTCCCTTGGCCAGCCGCTCCGGATGATCCGCAGGAACCTCCTTGGCCGCCGCCGGCAAGAACGCCAGTCCAACCAGAAAAACTCCGAGCAAGACCCGAAACCCCGCGCGGGGAAACATGATGTCGAGGATCTGAAACATGCGATGCTCCTTCTCTAACATCGTCGGCTGAGAATGCCAACCCGGATCGCGGACTACTTCTCGATCACAAAATGGTCCCGGATCGTTCCGTCGATGTCGTAGGCGCGATAAACCAGCCTCGGACCGGAGACTTGCAGGTCGATCACTTGATAGGTGGCGATCTTGGTGAATCCTTGTTCCGTGTAATCGCGCGGGTCCTGGTCGTAGTGCTTGGTCCCCGACACCGACACAATGTAAATGGTGCCCTTCTTGGGGTCGTTGACCCGCTTGCTGTTTTTCAAGGGATAGGTGCGAAGGTAGGCGTGATCATGCCCTTGCAGCGCGAGGTCGACGTGATGTTTGTCGAAGATCGGGGTCCATGCGTTGCGCAACGCCTTGTTGTCCCGCTTGGGCGCCGAGGCATAGGCGGGGTGATGGTACGACACGAATTTCCAGGTGGCTTTGCTGCGGCTCAACTGCATTTCGAGCCATTCGGTTTGGGATTCCGGGGGAAGGTTCGAATCGAGGATCAAAAACAAGGCGTTGCCGTAATGGAGAGCATAGGCGCGCTCGGGCCGGACGCCCGCCGGACCGTTCCGCGGCAAGTCGAACAGTTTCAAATAAAGCTCGGGCTGCCCTCCCTGGCATTCGTGGTTGCCGAGGACTGGGACCAGCGGACGGTTTTCGTACACACCGCGCGCGTTGAAAAGCAGGCTGTCCCAATCGTCGCGCTCGGCGCCGCGGTTCACGAGATCCCCGGCCATCAGATAAAACGCCACGTCAGGTCTTTCGCGGTAGGCGTTCTTCACCAGCGTGCCCCAGCGGTCGAGTCCATTTTGGGCGTCGCCCATGTAAACGAAGGAGAAAGGCGCGTCTCCCGCCGGCGCGGTCGTAAATTCCGCCAGCTCGGTCCAATCGTCCCGGCGCCCGGTGCCGATGGAATAGACATAGCGTGTGCCGGGTTCCAATCCCACCAGACGCGCCGTGTGCCAGTGCACCGAAGGATCATTGATGACGAAGGGTGTTTCAATGCGTTCCGTGGCCGCTCCAACCTCGCGAAGGGGCGAAGCATGGAATCGATGGTAGTCGGACTTCTTCTGAAATCGAACCCGGCCCTTCTTGATGCGGGGTCCGGTCCGCCACTGAATGCTTTGGGTCGTTCTCGGATCGCCGGCCCAAGTCAATACCGCCAGATCGGGACGGTCTGAACTCGGGTGATCCGTGGTGGTGAGAACGTTCACCAGTTTGCAGTTCGAGCGCGAGGCATACACCGTTTGAATCAGGGTGCTGCCGGCGAGTGCCTCAGGCAGTTTCTCGAACTTCTCGTCGCGATCGACGTAAGGTTTGAGGCCGGGGATCGCAGGTTGGACGCGGAGTTGGCCGGGATAAAGGTCGGAGATTTCGAGCGCGGCGCCGTCGGATTCTGGTTTCACGAAGACGGCGTAGTGGCGTCCCGATCCGTCGATGGAGTTGACTCCCAGTTCTACTTCCCCGGCGGGAAAGGAGCGTTTCCACAGGTCCCATTCATAGTCTCCACCGGCCTTGAATTTCTTCCCGAACTTCGTGAACCCCCTTTCTTCAAGCCAGAAGGGTTGTTTGCCCAGGCCGGCATCCCGGACCACGATGATTTCAGACGGAACCTGGATCCGAAATCGAAGGTGCTTGGAGGCGAGAATGCGGCGTTCTTCCGGAGTCAGCGCGGCGAGAACCTGAGACACGCTTTGCGTGCGGACTTGTGCCACGGTCCAGGTCTTCTTGAATCGAGCCACGATGCCGGCGCTGGTGTCATGGATGGAAAGATGGATCGCATCATGCGCCCAGGCAGGTCCGGCCGCGGAGAGGAGCATTCCAGCCCAAGCCAGCCAAGCGCGAACGACACGGACGCCCGGAATGGAACCGCGAACATGCGGCTTCGAAAGTTGCGGTGCAAACATCAACGGAGGCTAGCTCCCGGCGAGGGCTGAAGGCTATGAAGTTTTGGCGAATTTCGAGCGACAAACAGGACGCGGGAACACGGCAGTTTTTTCTCGCGTGAAGCGGAGGCGGGCTGGATTCTGGGGCCATGGGACCGTTCCAAATCATTTTCAATCCGACCAGCGCGGCGGAATTGGCGCGCATGCCGAAGGATTTGCAGCTCTCCATTCTGGGTGAATTTCGGGGCTTCCCCCAGGAAGTCGTCGCGAAGGATGGAGAAAGCTTCGGGAAGTTGGAGCGTCAAAACCGGGTGCTGCATCGGTTCCGAATCGGCGATTACCGCCTCTATTTCGAACGTCATCCCCTGGGGGTCGTGGTTCATCGCATCTTGAGCAAGAACTCCCTCAAGGATTTTCTTTACCGGTCCAGTTTGCCCGTGGGCGAGGACGAGGCATTGCAGACGAATCCGAAGTTCTGGGAATTGATCGAGTCCGCCAAGACGGGTGGAAGAAGCAAGTCCGCCTCCTCCTGACCTGCCGTGCAACCCGAAGCGGTCTGTCGTGTGGCGCAGGCTGCCCAGCCTGCCGTATCGCCGACGGCCCGTCGGCCCGGCGGGTGAAGAACGACGCCCTTCCATGTTCTCCACGCGCCTGGCCCGGATCATTCATCCTGAGCTTGAATCCGCGACCGTGTGCCGCGTGAGGGCACGCGGCCTACCATCGCGCCTGCCTCTGTGTTTGGAGGCCCGGTGTCATCACCGGGCGTCCCGTGCATGAAATAGGCGGCCTGGTTTCCTTCGTCGCCCCGCAGGCTGGGCAGCCTGCGAAACAGCAGACAGGGCTGTCTGCGTGACCACGACAACCCGGTCACCGACAACCTCTGGATGCACCGCCTGACCTGGAAAGCAAACGCGGCGCTCCTGGGAGCGCCGCCTTCAAAAACGGTTAGGGAAACGGAAAGGCGCTTAGGCGCGCTCCATGTATTTCCCGGTGCGCGTGTCGATCTTGATCTTTTCGCCGGTCTTGATGAACAAGGGCACCTGCAGGGTGATGCCGGTTTCCAGGGTGACGGGCTTTTGCACGTTGTTGGCGGAGTCGCCGCGGATGCCTTCAGGGGCGTCCGTCACGGTCAGGACCACACTGGCGGGCAATTCGATCGAGACCGCCTTGTCCTCGACATAGGTCATGGTGACCGGAGCGTTTTCGATCAGATAATTCTTGGCATCCCCCACCAGTTCGGGAGGGAGGGTGGTTGATTCAAACGTTTCGGGATCGCTGAAAACGTAGTCGTCGCCGTCCATGTAACTGAACTCCATCTTCCGCGTCATCATCGGCACCACTTCGACCTTCTCGGTGGAACTGAAACGCACGTCGGCGGACTTGCCGGTCTTGATGCTCCGAATGCTGGCTTGGACGAACGCGCGCAAATTGCCCGGGGTGCGATGCTGGGTGTCGAGGACAACGGCAATGTCGCCATTGTAAATGATGGCCATGCCCCGGCGAAGATCGTTGGCTGACGGCATAATGAATCTCTTCGAAAATCGTGTTTCTGACCGCGTGCTTCCCGCTCTGAGTGGAAGCGGAGCCCGCGAAGCTACCCAAGCACTTCTCGATTGCAAGCCCTGAGTTTTGTCAACTTCTTGCCGCCGCGCATCCCGAGGTGGTCCGTCGTGTGGCGCAGGCTGCCCAGCCTGCTGTATCGCCGACGGCTCGTCGGCCCGGCGGGTGAAGAAGGAGGCCCTTCCATGCTCTCCACGCGCCGGTTTCTCGGCGTCGCCCCGCAGGCTGGGCAGCCTGCGAAACAGCAGACAGGGCTGTCTGCGTTACCAGGACAACCCGGTCACCGACAACCTCTGGATGCTCCGTTCTTCCCGTCCTGCCTCCCCCCTGTGCCTCGGGTTGTCCGGTTGACTTTTGTTTTCGCAATGGGGAGCTTTAAGGCGTCACCTGAGCCACCATGAAAATCTTGAATGTCACCGTCTCGATCCCCGGTCTGAATCGTCAAACCCGCCTTTGTCCTGGCCGGTTCAAGCCCTGCTCCGGCTTCACTTTGATTGAACTCCTCGTGGTGATCGCCATCATCGCCATCCTCGCCGGGATGCTGCTCCCCGCACTCGGCAAAGCCAAAAAGGCCGGCCAGGGCGCCGTCTGCAAGAGCAACATGAAGCAGATCACGCTCGGCATGATCATGTATTCCGACGACAATGCGGATGTGCTCCCGTGGGCCACCGGTGGCGTCGATGAGAATCTCACGGCCGATTGGGTTTGGGGCGGGCAGGATCGAGCCGCCCTCGACAACCGCAACAACTACATCCGCACCCCCCGGAGCTTTGGGTTTCACGCGGAGGCCGGATCCATTTTTCCCTTCGTCATGGGCCAGGGGCTGGTGCGCCCCTCCACGGGGAACAATGTCGATAATTACACCAACTCCTTCAAAGTTTACCAATGCCCGAGCACGGGCACGATCGGGCAGGCTTTGCGCGTGAACTTTTCCATGAACGGCATGATTGATGGACGGGACGGGAAAGGTCAGCCGCCGAAAGGCGTGCGGGCCACCTCGGTCATCAATCCTTCCAAGAAGTTTATGCTCATGCAGGAGGATCCCAAGGCCATGGTGAATGCCAGCGTCAGCCCGGGGGGGTCGGTGGACGACTGGCCGCTTACCCTTCATAACGGCGGATTGAACAATGGCTTTGTCGACGGTCACGTGGAGTTCATGAAGGACAAGGTGCTTCGCCCCATCGTGGCGGGCACGAATCAGCGGCTCACGGCCGGCCGGTTCGATCCGAGGTCGGCGGATTAGCGCTTGAATCAGCATGATCTGATCCGGCTTGGAGTGCCCTCGGGCGAGGCGACTCGCCGGGCCTTGGATTTCGTCACCCGATACATCCTCAAAGGGCTCGATCGAACCCAGCTTTCCCAGGACATCGAGCGGGTCGTGCGCGATCCGGCCTCGTTTGTGGACGATCCCCTGCGAGGTGCATTGGCCAGCGCTTTGGTGCGGGCAAGGCCCGCGCTTCGATCTGAAAGCGCCCCCTGGAAATCCTGGGGCCGGGATCTCGAACCTCAAGCCATCCAGCAACTGGCGCGCGCCTGCCAGCTTCCCGTGGCTGCCGCCGGAGCTTTGATGCCGGACGCCCACCTGGGCTACGGATTACCCATCGGGGGCGTTTTGGCGGTGGAGAATGCGGTGATTCCCTACGCGGTGGGCGTGGATATCGCCTGCCGCATGCGATTGACCGTCACCGACTTCCCGGTCCGCGATTTGGACCGCAAACGAGACCGTCTGATCCGTGCCATCGAGGAGGAAACGCGCTTCGGCGTGGGCGCTTCCTTTCAAGACCGTCGCGAACACGCCGTCATGGATTGCGATTGGAACGTGAGCCCGGTCACCCGCGAAAACAAGGATCGCGCCTGGAAACAGCTGGGGACAAGCGGGAGCGGCAATCATTTCGTCGAGTTCGGTCTCTTCAGCCTCGAGAACGCGGTGGAAGGATTGCCCCCGGGTGAGTATGTCGCCTTGCTCAGTCATAGCGGGAGCCGTGGCACCGGCGCGGCGGTGTGCGATCGTTACAGTCAACGCGCCATGGATCTCCGCGGGGATCTTCCCAAGGAGTACAAACACTTGGCCTGGCTCGAGCTCGCCAGCGCGGATGGACAAGAATATTGGGCGGCCATGGAGCTGATGGGGGAGTATGCGTCCGCGAATCACGCATTGATTCACCGCCACATCGTCGAACATTTGCGCGTCGAAGTTTTGTTGCAGGTGGAGAATCACCACAACTTTGCCTGGAAGGAACGCCACGTCATCGGAGGGAAGGAGCGCGAGGTGGTGGTGCATCGCAAAGGCGCGACGCCCGCAGGCGAGGGGGTCATGGGCATCATTCCGGGTTCCATGGCCACGCCGGGGTTCCTCGTGCGCGGCAAGGGAAATCCGGAATCCTTGCACTCCGCTTCGCACGGCGCCGGCCGCATCATGAGCCGCTCGAAGGCCGTGGAATGCTTTGAATGGAGCAAGGTCAACCGGACCTTGAAAGAACGGCATGTGCACTTGATTTCGGCGGGATTGGACGAAGTGCCCATGGTCTATAAGGACATCCATCAAGTGATGGCGGCGCAAACCGATTTGGTGGACGTGTTGGGCCAGTTCGATCCGAGGATTGTCAAAATGGCCCCGCAGGGCGAGAGACCGGAGGATTGAACCGGGTTGGTACCCCCACCAGGAATTGAACCTGGATCAACGGTTTAGGAAACCGCTGCTCTATCCATTTGAGCTATGGGGGCGACCCACTTCAGCCAAGCCACGGGCGCCTGAAAAGTGAGGCCCGAGCATGGCGCCTTGTCACCCATTCCTGCAACCCTGCACGGCGCAACGCTCGGAGGTTGCCGGACCGCGGGTGACTGCGGACCGTCAGGTGAAGGTCATCCGTGGGCGTTATTATTGTTTTGCCCCATGGGGCGGCAAGTAGTTTCGCCCTTCTTCAGGACTGCCGGCAAGCGTTGCCTCTTAAAACAGAAGTTGAACCTCCCGACTAACTTGATGCTCAAGTTACTCATCATTCCGCACCCCGACCCGGCGGAGTTCTTTTGCTAGAAACGGCAATTCAGCTGCGTCGAGATGCGCAAAAGCCAGGAATCCCAACGGGATTCCGTCCCGAAGCCCAAGGTAGCTCGTTCCTCGCAACCGTGGGCTGGAGGACACAATCCCTTTGGGATTGAAGGCGGGATCCCGTCGCCATGGGCATCACCCATTCCGTGACCCATTGAGAAAACACAACGAAGAACGAGGCCGATCCTTGATGGATCTGGTGAGTGCTTCGTCTTGGGAGCGCGACTGTGCTGAAAAGCCAGTCGCAGCCGCGTCGCCAGCCCGGGACGCGTTGAAAAACCGAGATCGTCTCGACGTTCGGGCATTGCTGCGGCTGGTCTGCGACACAGCCGCGCTCCGGCGTGTTCGGAGCGCGACGGTGCTGAAAGCCAGTCGCAGCAGCCCGCGCAGGATCAATTTGCTTTGGGGGGACGATTACCCAGGGCATCCTGATGGCCCGGATCGATCTGACCTTGAGGGGATGGTGGGTATCCTTCGGGAACAGCCACCGCACAGGAATCAGTGGCCCGGACGGCGGGTTGAAACGAGGCTTGCGAGCATTGTTGCGCCAACGGGAGCAACGACCCGGATGCGGGTTGAGTGACCCGAGGTTGCGATTTGGACAAGTGGGCGAGCTCGTCGAGTGTTTTTGATGCGCGGCGCGGGAATTCCCCGTTGCAGCGAGTCTGGTGCTCGTGCATTCTCACGCCGATCCAGGCAATCCAGGATGAGCACTTATTACGAGGCTACCTTGCAGCGCGATATCGACCGGATTCGCGCGGCTGTCACGGAAATGGCGCGCCTTGCGGCTGATGCCCTCGACGCCTGCTTGCGAGCGCTTGAGGCCCGCGATCGACGGCTCGCCTATTCCGTCATCCTCCGGGACCGGCGGATCGACACGCTGGAGCGCGAGATCGACCACCTTTGCCTTGAGTTCCTCGTCCGACAACAACCGGTGGCGAAACACCTCCGCTTCGCCTACGTCACCATCAAGCTCAACCAGGAGATCGAGCGGGTCGGTGATTACGCCGAAAGCATCGCGCGGCAGATCCTGAAACTGTCGGGTATGGATGCCGCCCCGCTGCTGGAACGTTACCGGGAAATCGCCGGCCTGGCGGTGCCCATGTTTCGCGACGCCGTGCGCGCCTATCTGACCGAGGATGCCGACCTGGCCCGGCGCGCCAGCCAGATCGAGGAGGAGGTTGACGCCCTCAAGAGCGTGATCAACGCGGAGCTGTTCCAGTTGCGCCAGTCCAACCAAATCCCGCTGGAGGCGCTGACGCCCTTGATGACCATCGCGCGGCGCTTCGAGCGCGTCTCCGACCAGGCGAAAAACATTTGCGAGGAAGCGCTCTACTTCGTCACCGGCGAGTATCAGAAGCACGTGGGTGGAGACACCTGGCGGGTGCTCTTCATCGACGAACACAATGCCTGCCGCAGCCAGATGGCTGAGGCCATCGCCAATTCCCTCGGCCAGCCCCAGTTCATGTTCGCCAGTGCAGGACTGAATGCCGCGCCGTTGGACACACGGACGGTCCCTTTTCTCGAAGGTAAGGGCATCCCCGTTTCCCGCTCTCAGCCGCGAGCGATTGAAAGTGTTCCGAACCTGGAGCGTTACCAGATCATGGTCGCGCTGGCCCGCGAGGCCAAGCGCGCGTTCCCTGTGAAAACGAAATCCATCTGTCTGGATTGGAGCATTCCCGACCCGTCGAAGGCCACTGGCTCCGCCGAGGAAATCCAGAAGGCCTACGAAAACGCCTACCAGGCGCTCTGCCTGCAAATCGAGGATCTCGTCGAAGGGATCCTGGGCGACAAAATCGATTAGTGAACCGCGATTATGACCAAGCCAAACTCACTCCTTCGGGGCATCTGCGATAGTGCCACCCTGGCCCTCGCCTGCGTCGTTTTTCTGTCCGGTTGCGGAAAATCCGGCACGCAATCCTCCTCCGGCGGAGGCTCCGAAAAGAAAACCACGGTGGCCAACATCGGCTCCGACACCATGGTCAACATCGCGGCCGCCTGGGCCGAAGCCTACGGCGCGGTGGACAAGACCGTCCTCATCGAAGTCAATGGCGGCGGCTCCGGCGTCGGCATCAAGGGCCTGATCAATGGCACCGCCGAAATCGCCAATTCCAGTCGCCACATCGAGGACAAGGAGAGGGCCGAGTTGAAGGAGAAACGCCAACTGGACGCCAAGGAATTCATCGTCGGCATCGACGCGCTCTCCATCTACGTCCACAAGGACAATCCCCTCAACGAGATCACCATGGAGCAACTCGGCGAGATCTATCGATCCGACGGCAAGATCACGAAGTGGACAGAACTCGGCGTTTCGAGCATCCCGGGCGGCAAGGGCGATGAGATTATTCGCGTCAGCCGCCAGAACAACTCCGGCACCTACGAGTATTTCAAGGAAGTGGTGGTTGGGAAAAGGAACGAATTCAAGCTCGGCTCGCTCGATATGAACGGCTCGAAGGACGTGGTGGAACTCGTCGGCAAGACCCCCAATGCCATCGGCTACTCCGGCATGGGCTACGCGAATCCCTCCGTGAAAACGATCAAGGTCGCGAAGAAGAAGGGGGATCCGTATGTCGCGCCGAGCATCGCCACCACTCAGGACAAGTCTTATCCCATCGCCCGCCCCATGTTTGTCTACACCGCGGGTGAACCTGCGCCGCACCTGAAGAAATACATCGACTGGACGTTGTCCGAGGAAGGCCAGAAGCTGCTCCTGAGCACGGGCTACGTGCCAGTCCCCAAGAAGTGATTTCAGCACGGGCCGCGACGCCGCGGCCACCTGGACCCTGACGGCTCTCGCATCGCTCCCGACGATCCTGGCAAGCCCGTCGCAACCCCGACTGACCGCTCGCATGGCCCCACCCACCGCCCCGCGCCCCGCTCGCAGCGCCTTCGCTCTCGTCGGGGAGCGTGTCGTCGAATCGCTGGTTTACCTTTGCGGCATCAGTGCCATCGTGTTCGTGTTCGGCATCTTCTTTTTCGTTTTCAAGGAGGGCGCGCCCATGTTGGGCAAACTCAATTTTGCGGAGTTCTTCCTCAGCAAGGAATGGATCCCCACCTCCTCTGTCCAGCCCAAGTACGGCATCGGCGCGCTGATCGTCGGCACCTTGAGCGTGACCTTCCTGGCGATGTTCATCGCGGTGCCGTTCGGCCTCGGCGCGGCGGTGTTTGTCTCCGAGTTCTGCTCCGGCAAAGTGAAGGAGACGCTGAAGATCGTCATTGAACTGCTCGCGGCGATCCCGAGCGTGGTTTGGGGCTTCATCGGCCTCAGCGTCATGAACCGGGTCATCATCGGCTTGTTCGATGTCCCCGTGGGCGTGAACCTTCTCAACGCCGCTCTCCTCCTCGCGCTCATGAGTGTGCCCATCATGGTCAGCATCGGCGAGGATGCCCTCAAGGCTGTCCCCGACAGCTACCGCGAGGCCGGCATCGCCCTCGGTGCGACAAGATGGCAACTGGTCTATCGCGTCCTGCTGCCCGCAGCCAAGAACGGGCTCCTGGCGGCGGTGCTGCTCGGCGTCGGACGCGCCATCGGAGAAACCATGGCGGTGCTGATGGCCACGGGACACTCGATCAATATTCCGCAATCGATTTTCGATCCCGTCCGCACGCTCACCGCCACCATCGCCGCCGAACTGGGCGAAACCTCGCAAGGATCGAACCACTATCAGGTGCTGTTCCTCATCGGTGTCGTGCTCTTCTCAATCACGTTCGTCGTCAATTTCCTGGCCGACCTGGCGGTGAAAGGCGTCAAGAAGCAATAGCATGAGCGTCCCTGGTCACTGCGCGCCCCATCACCAAGCCGCCCGGCCGTTCCGGTCCGGCCCGACCGCGCGCCCAAGGCTTTGCGCTTTTGCGTTCCTGCGGGGGACTTGCGGGAAGGATTAAGCATGTTCACCGAGACTCCATTCATCCGTAAAAAAAGGCGCCTCGAACTCATGGCGAAGTGCTTCTTCGGCGCGATGGCCGCGGCCATGGTCATTCCGCTTTTCCTCATCATCGGCTACATCGTGGTGAAAGGCGCGCCTGCCATCTCGTGGGAATTCCTGACCGAGAATCCGCGCGGAGGCGGTGCCAGAGGAGGCATCTGGGCCGCGATCGTTGGCACCTTCTACATCGTCTTCTTCTCGCTGGTGATCTCCGCGCCGATCGGCGTGCTGGCCGCCGTCCATCTGAACGAATACGCGAAGGAAAACTGGTTCAGCCGCATGGTGAACCTGGCCGTCGTCAACCTCGCCGGCGTCCCCTCCATCGTGCATGGCCTGTTCGGCGTCGGCGCTTTCGTCTATTTCGCCAACTTCAATCAAGGAAAGAAATCCATCATCGCCGCCGCGCTCACGCTGGCCGTGATGACGCTGCCGGTCATCATCGCTTCGACCAAAGAGGCGCTCGCCGCTGTGCCGCGCCAGTTCCGTGAAGCTTGCTGGAACGTCGGCGCGACCCGCTGGCAGACCATCTGGAGCATCGTCCTGCCGAACTCGATCAGCGGCATCCTCACCGGCGTCATCCTTCAGGTCAGCCGCACCGCCGGGGAGACCGCGCCCGTCATGCTGACCGGGGTCGCCACCTACAAATTGCTCGAAAGCACCGGCCTGTTTCTCTACCACCCGGTCAAGGACCAGTGCATGGCGCTCTCCATGCACCTTTACTACATCGCCACGCAGGCGAACAACGTGCCCCCCGCCACACCCTTCGCCATCGCCACGGTGCTGATTGGCGTGGTGTTGATCGTGAACGCCGCCGCCATCGCCTTTCGCGTCTATCTTCGTTCCCGCAAGAAGTGGTAAACGCCATGCCTGCTGCCGTGACCAGAAAAATCGAAGTCGAAAACCTCCGCACCTTCTACGGGGCCAAGGAGGTTCATCACGGCCTCTCCTTCCACATCGAGCCGAACGAAATCTTTGCCATCATCGGACCCGCGCAATCCGGCAAGACCACGCTCCTCCGCGCCATCAATCGCACGCTGGAATTCACCGCCGACTCCCGCATGACCGGGACCATCAAGGTGGACGGCGAGGACGTGAAGAAGATGCGCGACGTCTATGGCCTGCGGCGCAAGATCGGCATGGTCGCCCCGCTGCCGGTCGGCCTGCCGTTGACGATCTACGACAACGTCGCCTTTGCCCCTCGCTCCGCCGGCATCCGCGACCGGAGGTTCCTCGATGCACACGTCGAGCAATGCCTGCGCCAGGCCGCCCTGTGGGATGAGGTGAAAGACCGCCTGGACTCCCTGGGCACGAAGCTTTCGGGCGGACAACAGCAACGTCTGACCATCGCCCGCGCCCTCAGCCACCGGCCGGAGATTCTTTGCCTGGACGAATTCAGCATCGCCATCGACCCCGTCACCACGATGCGCATCGAGGACGTGCTCAAGGAGCTCAAGGCGCACATGACGATCATCCTCGTCACAAACCTGGTGCAACAAGCCCGCCGCCTCGCCTCGCGCACGATGTTCCTTTGGAATGGGGACATCATTGAACTGGACACGAACGAAGTCATGTTCAGCGAAACGCCGAAGGACCGGCGCACCTACGAATACGTGAACGGCATTTTCGGATGACGACGTTTCACGCAAGGGCGCAAGGGGAGATTGGCGGAGTGAGGGGCACTCCGCTATTCGGCGGCATCCTGGTGTCCTGGCGCGAAATCTGATTTGCATGACTCAGCCCGTTGACTACGCCATCACCACGCGAGACCTGAAGCTTTGGTACGCCAAGTTCCAGGCGCTGCTCGGCATCACGGTCAACATCAAAAAGGGGCAGATCACGTCGCTCATCGGCCCGTCCGGCTGCGGCAAAACCACGCTGCTGCGCTGCTTCAACCGCGTCAACGAGCGCTATGGCTACGTCACCACCACCGGCGAGATCAAACTTCACAACAAAAACATCTACGACCCGGACGTCTCGCTCATCGAGCTGCGCAAAAGCGTCGGCATGGTCTTCCAGCGGCCTAATCCACTCCCTCTCTCGGTCTATGAGAACGTCGTATTCGGCCTCCGTATCCACGATGACCAGGGGCTGAAAAAGTCCGATTATGACAACGCCGTGGAGAAGGCGCTGACCGAAGTCGGCTTGTGGAAGGACCTCCAGGACCGTCTCGACATGAAGGCCACCAGCCTTCAACTCGAACAGCAGCAAAAGCTCTGCATTGCCCGCCTCCTGCCGCTCAAGCCTGAGATCATCCTCATGGACGAGCCGTGCAGCGCCCTCGACGTGAACGGCACCCAAGCCATCGAGGAACTGATGTTCGCTCTCAAGGGCCGCTACACCATCGTCATCGTCACTCACAACATGGCGCAGGCCCGGCGCTCCAGCGATGAATGCATTTTCATGCTCATGGGCGAACTCATCGAGCACAGCCTCACCACCGAACTCTTCCTCGCCCCCAAGAACCCCCGGACCGCCGAATACATCGAGGGCCGGTACGGCTGAACCACGGGATCGCTGCGATTCTTAAGCTGCTGCACGCGGCCTGCGCCAGCGCCACCGCCAATCTCGTTTCGCACACCCACCTGGGCGCTGAATGCGCGCGATCCGGCTCACGACCATACAACGGGCGAGGACTCAGTGAATGGACCGAAAGGTGCAGAACCGCCCGCCGAAACACTTCGTTGGTGGTCAACGCTCACAAGGCAACCATGGACAAGCCGCGAGGGTGGGATTTCCTGGTCGACCTGCTGGTGCGCCGTGAGGAGAGGGATCAGGCTTGGGACGGCGTCTGACCGCGCGCGGAACCGCCGCGAACGGCGCGCCCCGAGAACTTGCGGATCCACCGCAAAATGAGATCTGCCGGGATCGAGTCTTGCTGTGTGGACGGAGGCGTGAGATTCATGAGAAGTCACCAATCAATCTGAACCTGCATGAAAACCAGAAATCTTACTCTCCTCCTCCTTTTCGTCTCCCTGCTGACCGGGGCTTTTCTCTGGGCGCAAAAATCCGTTCCTCTCAGCACCCTGCCTTTCAGTCCGGCGCGGAAGGCAGGCCCCACCCTCTATGTCAGCGGGCAGGTTCCGCGCACCGCGGAGGGACAGGATGTTCGCCAGTCGGTGGAGGCGGAAACCCGACAAGTGATGGAGAACATCGGACGCATCCTGAAACAGCAGGGCTATACCTGGGATGACGTGGTGAACTCCACGGTTTACCTGAAGGACATCAACGACTATCAGGAGATGAACAAGGTTTACGCCTCCTATTTCAAGAATGGGTTCCCGGCACGGGCGACTGTGGGTGGTGTTGAAATCGTGTTTGGTTTCCGGGTTGAAATCAGCTGCATCGCCTACAAGGAATCCAAATGAAATCCATCGCCTCAGGAACAAGCGCGGAGGACAGGCGGCCATCGGTGTTGAACCGTCGAAGTCTCCTCTCCCGGCTGGGTGCTGCCGCGATGTTTGCGGGAATGTCGTTTCCTCAGGAGAGTCTCCAGGCCCGATCACTGCCCTCCAGGGAAATGCTGAACCGGGATCCGGATCGCTATTGGACCCGGATACGTTCCCAGCAGTTTCTGTTGCCGGAATGGAGGGTGTTTTTGAATCCGGGCAGCCTTGGTCCGATGCCGCGGCCCGTTCTGAAGGCGGTCTTTGATTCATTGACCCGGGTCGCTGAGTTCGCGAGCGATCAGACCGTGCGATGGGGATATGAGACCCTGGATGAGGAGAGGGTGGAGATGGCGGCGTTCTTGAAGTGCCGCAAGGAGGAGCTGGCCTTCACTCATAATTGCACCGAAGCGATGAGTTACATTGCCGCCGGCCTCGAACTGAAGGCCGGGGATGAGGTTTTGACCACCAACCAGGAGCATGGGGGGGGAACGGCCTGCTGGAGGTTGAAGGCCGCACGAGCGGGGGTCGTTCTTCGTGAGATCGCCATCCCGGTGACCCCGAGGAGACCGGATGAATTGATGGCGCCGCTGGTGGCCGCCATGGGACCGAAGACGCGGGTGATCAGTTTCAGCGGCCTGACCACAACGACCGGATTGATCATGCCGGTGCGGGAGATCTGCCGGGCCGCCCGGGAGCGGGGCGTGATTTCAGTGGTGGATGGAGCCCACATGGATGGACAGATCCCGGTCAACCTCCATGAACTGGAGTGCGATTACTTTGCCGGGAGTCCGCACAAATGGCTGTTTGCACCGCCGGGTTGCGGGTTGCTCTACGGGCGCGGGGAGATGCTGGACCACTTGTGGCCGAGCATTGTCTCCTCGGGCTGGGATAACAAGGAAGGTCTGCGTGGGGCGCGATTCATGATGGTTGGCACGAACAGTCGTTCGACGATCGATGGGATGATGGCGGGGTTGCGATTTTTCAAGAGCCTGGGTGAGGAGGAGATCTATGCGAGGATTCACCATCTCGCGAAATATGCGCGCAGCGAAGCCGCCCGGCGTCCTTACCTTGAGGTCGTGACACCGGATGATTCGCGCTTTTACGGTTCGATTCTTTCGATCAGGTTCAAACAGGAGAAACTCGACCCGGTCTGGGCTGCACTCAGGGCAAAGCGAGTCTATGTGCTCGGAGGACAGCGATTGAGGTTGTCCTTTCACGTGTATACGCGGCGTTCGGACATCGATACCTTCTTCCAAGTCTGCGACGGCATCCTGGCCTGAACGTTGGGATGGGGCGCTGGTTGAAAGGGAAGGATGACGAGGAGGCAACACGAATGAATTCGAAAGGAATCAGGTGCTGGACGGTTGTCCTGATGTTGGTCCTTCAGAGCGGTGCGATGGGGGCGGGAATGGTGCTCGCTCCGGAGGCGGTGTTGGAGCGGATTGGGTTTGGATCGTGTGCAAAGGAGGATCGACCGCAACCGATCTGGGAGGTTGTCGTCACCAACCGGCCGCAACTGTTCCTTTTTCTGGGGGACAACATTTATGGCGACACGACCAACCTCACGATTCTTCGCCAGAAGTGGGGTTTGCTCGGAGCCCAGCCTGGTTTTCAAAAACTCAAACGCACCTGCCCGTTGCTGGCCACCTGGGATGACCACGATTACGGGGCGAACGATGCGGGTGCTGATTTTGTCCTGAGGAGGGAATCCCAAGCGGCTTTTCTGGACTTTTTTGAAGTTCCGGCTGGGGATCCGAGACGCACGCGGGACGGGGTTTATCATTCCGTCGTGGTTGGTCCTGCCGGGCGGCGGGTACAAATCCTACTGCTGGATGCGCGATTTTTCAGAAGTCCGCTGAAAACGGGATTCAAGCCGGGAGAACCCGGTGAAGGTTACCGGGGTCCGTACGCACCGGAGACATCTCCGTCGGCCACGGTGTTGGGCGAAACCCAATGGCGATGGCTGGAGGCCCGGTTACGCGAGCCGGCGGAATTGCGGTTGATCTGTTCCGGGGTGCAGGTGATTCCTGACGAACATGGATCGGAGATGTGGGGCAACTTTCCGCTGGAGCGCCGCCGGCTGTTTGAAGTGATCGCCCGGACTCGCGCGAACGGGGTGGTGTTTCTCAGTGGCGACCGGCATCTCGCCGAAATCATGAGGCTTCCACCGGAGAAGTCCGGGGTAAGTTACCCGCTGTACGAGGTGACTTCGAGCAGTTTGAATGTCCCGAGCGGAAACCTGACGCGGGCCGGGGTCCGGTTTGCCAACGAGATCAACTCCTATCGTCAGGGATTGACCTATTTTGATACCAACTACGGCATGATACTCATCGACTGGACGCAGACACCCCCGGTGGTTCGACTGCAGGTTCGCGATGAGAAGGACACGGTGGTTCTGCAGCAACGGATCCGGCTGGGCGCCACTGTGGAGGACGTACGACCTGTGCCTCGGTGATCCTCCCGACTAGCTTCAGTGTCAAGTGAGTCGGGAGGTTCAACAAATCCTCGGCAACTGTTCGCCACTGAGCAGGTCGAGCACGCGGGCGACGCCAAGGCGATTTTTGAGTGTGACCAGGCCGGGTGTGCCGGCGCTGACGGTTCCGATGAAACCGGCGCCGGCTCCGAGAGGGTGGGCGTGCAGGAGGTCGAGCGCGCGCGGGAGGTCGCGCGGAGCGATGAAGGCTGCGAAGCGGCCTTCGTTGGCCACGTAGAGCGGGTCGAGGCCAAGTATTTCGCAGGCGCCGCGCACCTCCTCCCGAACGGGAACGGCGCTTTCGTCGATGTCCACCTGCACGCGGGCGGCCATCGCAATTTCATTCAGCGCACTGGCGAGACCGCCGCGGGTAGGGTCGCGCAGGCAGTGGATTTCAACGCCGGCGTCAAGCAGCGCCAACACGGGCGCGGTCAGCGGCGCGCAGTCGCTCTCAATCGTGCTCTCGAACTGGAGACCTTCGCGCACGGACATGATGGCCAGGCCGTGCCGGCCCACGTCGCCGCTCAGCAGTACCGCATCACCGGGCGTCACGCACGTGGGTGCAATCACGACGTTGTGTTCGACCACGCCCAGGCCTGCCGTGTTGATGAACAGTCCGTCGCCCTTGCCCTTGTCCACCACTTTGGTGTCGCCCGTGACGAGTTCGACGCCGACAGCGTCGGCGGCTTGTCGCATGGACAGTGCCACGCGATGCAGCGTCTCCGTCGGCAATCCTTCCTCGATGATGAACCCGGCGCTCAACCACCGCGGACGCGCGCCGCACATGGCGAGGTCGTTGACCGTGCCGTTCACTGCCAGCGTGCCAATGTCGCCGCCGGGGAAGAAGAGTGGACGCACCACATAGGAATCCGTCGTGAAGGCGAGACGCTGACCGCCCACTTCAATCACCGCGCCGTCGTGACGCGGGTCGAGGTTCGGGTTGCCAAACGCGGGCAGGAACAACTTCTCGATGAGCTGTTGCATGAGCCGTCCGCCGCCGCCGTGGGCGAGCAGCACGTTGGGATAATCCGGCAATGGAATCGGACAATGGGCGGTGAATTCGGGTTTCATGGCGTCATGGATGAGTGGCCTGCGCGCGCCGGTAGCGGTGGTAAGCGGCGCACGCTCCTTCGCTCGACACCATCGTCGCGCCGAGCGGATGTTCCGGCGTGCAGCGCGTGCCAAAGGCCGGACACTCGTGGGGTTTCCTGATCCCTTGCAGTATCAGGCCGCTGATGCATTCGGACGATTCCTCCGCGCGCACGCCGGCCACGCCGAATCGCTGCTCGGCGTCGAACTCCGCGTAGGTCTCGCTCAAGCCCAGGCCGCTCCGCGGAATCTCGCCGACGCCGCGCCACTTGCGGGGCACGACGCGGAACACTTCGCGGATGAGTTGCTGCGCCGGCGTGTTGCCCTCACGGCGCACCGCGCGGGCGTATGGATTCTCGACTTCAGCCCGGCCCGCTTCGAGTTGTTGCACGCACAGCAGCACGCCTTGCAGGATGTCCAGGGGCTCGAAGCCCGTGACCACGATGGGCACACGATACCGGCGCGCCAGGGGTTCGTATTCGGTAAAGCCCATGACCGTGCAAACGTGCCCGGCTGCGAGAAAACCCTGCACGCGGTTGGCCGGGGACGCGAGGATGGACTCCATCGCGGGCGGCACCAGCGCATGCGAAACGAGCAGCGAGAAGTGTTTCAAACCGAACGTGCGCGCCTGCGCCACGGCCATCGCGTTCGCGGGTGCGGTGGTTTCAAAACCGACGGCAAAGAACACGACCTCGCGCATTGGGTTTTCCCGCGCCAACTTCACCGCATCGAGCGGCGAATAGACGATCCGCACGTCGCCGCCGCGCGCTTTCACGGTGAGCAAATCCTGCTCCGTGCCCGGCACTCGCAGCATGTCGCCGAACGAGCAGAAGATGGCTTCGGGCCGCGCCGCGATTTCGAGTGCCTTATCCATCAACTCAATCGGCGTGACGCACACGGGGCAGCCCGGCCCGTGCACGAGTTCGAGTCCCGGCGGCAGCAGTTGATCCAGGCCAAATTTGACGATGGCGTGGGTTTGCCCGCCGCACACTTCCATGATCGTCCACGGGCGCGTGGTCGCTCGGGCCAGGGTCTCGGCGAGCCGGCGGGTCAGCGCGGCGTCGCGATATTCGTCCATGAATTTCACGGCGCGGGCTTGCCGGTCGCATCGGGCTGCAGTTCGGCCAGTTCGTCCATCTCGCGCAGGTAATGGAAGACGCGTTGCGCCTCGGCTTCGTCCACGCGGCTGAGGGCCACGCCGACATGCACGATGACGTAATCGCCGACCTGCGCCTCCGGGACGAAGGCGAGGTTCACTTCCTTGACGATGCCGCCAAAGCTCACGCGCCCGGCACGCTGCAATGGATCGCCAGCGGCGATGCTCAGCACTCTTCCTGGAATGGCTAGGCACATGGTGTTCGCTCCCGCGCCAGGAACCTTCGGGCGGCTGACACTTGACCCAAGGCGAGGCCGCCTTCGTTGGGCGGCACGCGTTGATGCCAGCAGGGTTGGAAGCCCTCCTCGGTCAGACGTCTCACCGCGCGTTCGGTGAGTGGCCTATTCTGGAAGCAGCCGCCCGTGAGCGCCACGCGCCAGCATCGGGCGCAGTGTCCGCAATTCGTCCCCGGAAAACGCGGCGAGCGTCGGCAGGCGCGTCCGCGTGAAGGCCTCCTCGCCGAGGAATTCGTAAAGCAAACCCAGCGCGGCTCGGCGCGGCTCGCGCGTCGCCTGCTCACCCCCCGGCAAGCGGAACGGGCGCAAATGCGCGACGCGCTCGAAGTCATTGTCCGTCACGCACAGGAACTCGCCGCCCCAGATCGTGCCATCGCTTCCGTAGCCCGTGCCGTCCCAGCACACGCCGAGCACGGGCGGTTCGAGTTCGTTCTCGGCCATGCAGGACAGGACGTGCGCGTAGTGGTGTTGCACGGCCATGAAGCGTGCGCCGGGCGATTGCGCCGCGCGCTCTCGGGCGAACTGTGTCGAGAGATAATCCGGGTGTTGGTCGGCAACGAAGACGTCCGGTTGAACGTCGTAGAGTTGAGGCAAGTCGGCGGCGACGCGGCGGAAGGCAGCCAGCGCCGGGGCGGTTCCCAAATCGCCGATGTGCTGGCTCAGGAAAGCCTGCTGACCGACGGACAGCGCGACGGTATTCTTCAAGTGCGCGCCCACGGCCAGGATCGTTTCGGATTTGAGCGAAACGGGCCATGGCGCGAATCCGCGCGCCCGGCGCAGCACGAGTTCGCGTCCGGCGACCACGCGCACGATGGAGTCATCGACGGGCCGCGTGATGGGCCGGTTATGGACGAGGAAGAAGTCGGCGATTCCGGCGAGGCGTTGCAACGCTTCGCGTTCGTCCGTGCAAATCGGCTCATCGCAGCGGTTGCCGCTCGTGGCCACGATCGGGAAGCCCAGTTCGGCCAGCAGCAAGTGATGCAGCGGCGTGGAGGCCAGCATCACACCGAGATAAGGATTGCCGGGCGCAACGGCGGTTGAGATTTGAGACTTTGGATTTGAGAATTCGGATTCGCGGTGGCGGTGCAGCAGCACGATGGGCGCTTCCGGCGAGCGAAGCAGGCGTGCTTCGAGCGGCGAGACCTCGCATGGCCCGCGCACCGACTCCAGCGACGGAAACATCAGCGCCAACGGTTTCTCCTCGCGATGTTTTCGTTCGCGCAGCCGGCGTACGGCTTGTTCATCGTGCGCGGCGACCATCAGATGGAATCCCCCCAAGCCTTTCACCGCGACAATCACTCCCTGTCGGATCGCAGCGGCGGCGGCCCGCAGGGCGGTGTCGCGGGTCTCCAGGCGTCTGCCGTCCGGGTCCCAAAGTTCGAGATGCGGGCCGCAGGCCGGGCAAGCGTTGGGTTGGGCGTGGAAACGGCGGTCGCGCGGGTCGTCGTATTCGGCCTGGCATTGCGCGCACATCGTGAACGATTTCATCGCGGTGTTGGCGCGGTCATAGGGCAGCGCCTCGATGATCCTGAAGCGCGGCCCGCAGTGCGTGCAGTGGGTGAACGGATGGCGAAAGCGGCGGTTCGCCGGGTCGAAGATGTCGCGCTCGCAGTCCGCGCAAATCGCGAGGTCGGGCAACAGGAGTGCCGTCTTGTCGCCATCGCCGCAGCTGGTGCGAATCTCGAACGAGCCGAAACCCACGGCGTCGAGCCACGCCGCCTCCAGACTTTGGATCGAACTGTGCGGCGGCTTCTCCCCTTCGAGGCGCAACAGAAACTCTTCCACGTTCGCTCGAGCGCCCTCCACTTCGACGCCCACGCCTTGCGGCGAGTTATTGACCCAGCCCGTCAGTCCCAGTTCGGCAGCCAGACGATGGACGAATGGCCGGAAGCCCACGCCCTGCACCGCGCCGCGAATCGTCACGCGCAGACGGATCGGTGCTCCGCTTCTTGTCGTCAGCGGGCTGGGCGGCGCGCCGGTCATCATTCCTCCACATCCACACTGTCGAGCAGGATGTCCTGCGCTTTCGCGTCGTTTGGGTTGGGATTGAATAGGATCTCGAGCTCCGCCCCGTCGGCCACCGTGCCGACGGCGGCTTCGTTGAAGTGTTCGCGGAAATGCTCGGGCGAGATGTGGCAGAGTGCGCCGAGCCGCACGCGTGGTGTGCGTGAGCGGCGAGGGATCCACCGGATTGCCGCTGATGGAAATGGGCACTTCGCCGACCCCGAAGACGTAGAGCATGTTGAACTGACCGGGGGCGAAGACGAGGGGCTGGGCGTCGCCGACCGGCGCGAGCGCCAGGGTGAACGTATCCGCCGTCTCCTTGCGCACCTGCTCGACGCGCCAGGGCGTCGGCAGCATCGGCTCCGTCGTGAAGTGCGGGCTGGCGTGTGGTTCAAGCGCGCGTTCCATGAAAGTTGCCAGGTCATTTCAAAGCAGCCACGCCGCCAGCGTGAAGTAGAACAAAACCGTAAACATGTCCGTCAACGCCAGCGTGACCGGCCCGGCGGCAATCTTCGGGTCGAGTTTAAGCGCGTGGAGGAGGGTCGGGATGCTCAGACCCAGTAAACAGGCGGTGCCCAGCGAAAGCACAATCCCGCCGCCGATCACCAGTGCCGGCATCGCCGTGCCCCGCCACAGCCAGGCAATCGCCGTCACCGTCGCGCCGCACACCGCTCCCAACAGCAATGCGGTGCCGGCCTCCCGCCGAGACGCCCGCGCATACCAGCGCCACGTGGGTCGCATGAACCGCAGCGCGTGAATTGTGACAGACATGGATTGCATACTGACGCTCTCGCCCAATCCCAGGACCAGGGTCAGAAAAAAGGCGAGCACCAGGCTTTTGGCCAGCGTCAACTCGAACGCGCCGACCAGGAACGCGCAGACTGTTCCGCTGGTGATCGTGGCCAGCAACCAGGGGAATCGAAATCGAAACGCGCGCCACGGCGACGCCTCCCGCACTTGGGAAACGTGAAAACCGATCGCCTCAAACACTTCGTCGATCCGCTCCTGCTCGGTGAGATTGAAAACTTCATCCGTGAACAAGCTCAGATCGACCACGCCGATGACCCGGCGCTGCTCATCCACAACGGGAAACGCCAGAAAACGGTGCAATTCGAACATTTCACATGCTTCAAACAATGTTGCCGTCTGGGGAATCGCCACCACTCTCGGGGCCATGATCTCCGCCAGCCGTTGCTCCAATGATGCCGTGAGTAAACGGCGAGTCGGCACGACGCCGACCAGGCGCTGCTCTGCATCCACGACGTAGAAATAGATAATCTTCTCTCCAACGCCGCGTTGGCGGATCTCATGCAACGCCCCTGCGACGGTCAGCTCAACCCCCAACACGGCGAAGTCCTTCCGCGCATGGCTCAGGACGGGTTCGGTCAGATGGTGTGTGTGTTCTCTCATGCCATGGCCATGGTGCGCGCCCGGCGGCGGGCGAGGAATTCGCGAACCTCCTCCACCCAAAGCACGAGGCTGGCGACCGCGCCAATCAGGAAGAAATGGGTCACCGGGATGGGCACGGTGTGGAAGATGCGGTTCATCGGTTCGGTGTAGATGACTAGGAAGTGCAGCACGTTGCCCAGCGCCAGACGTCCAATCAGCCAGTAGTTCTTGAGGATGCTGAGGTTCAGAGCCGACTTCAGTTCGCTCCGGCAGTTGAGCACGTTGAACCATTGGCAGACGGCCAGAACGGTGAAGGTCTCGCTCCGCACCAGCTCGAACGGCGCACCGGTCGAGGTTCGCCAGACATAGTAGCCGAAGGCCGACAGCGCCATCGTGGGCGTCATCAGCAACACCTGTTTGAGCATCGTGCGGTTGAGCAGCGGCTCGCTTTGCTGGATGGGCGGACGCTTCATTTCATCGCCTTCCGGCGGTTCCATGATGAGGTTCACCGTCACCGTTCCTTCGGTGACGATGTTGATCCACAGAATCTGCACGGCGGCCAGCGGCAGAGGTCTTCCCTGGTGGCAAGGCCGTCCTCCAATCTTTCTCGCTTGATGGGCTCGCCTGCCCTTGCCGTCGCGCAGGCTTGATTCTAGGGTTGCGTGTGGTTCGCGCTCCGCGATCCGCGTGCTTAAGCGTCCGGTTTCGATTATGAATCCTTTTCGACAGGCCGGGTTGGAAGGGCCTCCTTCACCCGAAGCCGAACAACGGCTGCACTATTACTTGCGATTGAAGTTGCGTGACTTGGGGTGCCCCGTGCCTCCGGACCGTGACGACGATCCTCTTTCGGAATTGATGGCGGGGCTGCTTTCGCTCAACCGGGAGAAAGACCGCTTGCCGTCGAGTTATCTGTGTCCGGTGGACAGCCGCCTGCAAACGTTTCTCTACGACTACTTGCAGGAGGTCATGGTCCCGCCGCGGCTGCCGGGGCGCACCTTGGTGCTGGACCGATACGGCTTGGCGCGGCTGCTTTCCCTCCCGCCTGATCGCGACGAGTACCAGTCGGATATTGTGGAAACCTACCGCCTGAGGCAGGGGGTCCTGCATAATCCGAAGAGTGACCGGCGCACGACGGAAGGTATTTTTCATGTGACGGAGGGTGGGTTGCCGATTCCGGACGACAAGAGGGCGGTGCCTAAAGTGGTGTTTGGCAATCTGCTGCGATGGGCTTTTTCGCCTCCGAACGCCCTGCTGCGCCTGCCCTATACTTCGACTCAGCTTAATCAGGCGGAGTGCTTTGTGTCGCTGCTTTTGCGGCCTGTGATTTGTCCTGAAGCTCCGGGTTTCGTCTCCGAAAAATCGAGGGAAATCCGATTTTTTGCGCCCGGCAACCTGGTGGGCAATCTTGATTTCGTGGAAAGCATCTTCGGCAATGCGGGAGATCCCTTCCTCCCTGAGAATGACGCCGGTTTGGACCCCGATCATTGGAGCGGCCACACCGGTTGCGTGGTGTTGGCGCCGCATCTCACGGGAGTGACCAAGAAGGATGCCGGCCTCCCGCCGTGGGAATAAGCCACCGAGCGTCAGAGGCGGGATGGCATGTGCTGGAAGACTCCCGAGGAGCGCTACAACGAGGGCTCGCCCTTCAAGCTCACCGCCCGTGACACCAGCGGCGTGATCGTCACCTTGATCTCAGACAATTACTTCGGCTACTGCAAAAAGGAGGTCAAAACCCAGATCAGTTTCGCCGCGAATCTGTTCGGCCTCTGTGAAGAGGAGCACGCGGGCGGCGCGCTGGCCTTCCCCAGTTACGATCTCGCCGAGTCCTTTTCGGGCGCCGAGCATTTAGGCGCGCAGGGGCGCGCCCGTCCGGAAGCGCTGGCACTGCTGGATGGCATCGCCCAGGTCCAGGCGGATGGCATCGCCGTTGACCAGCGATACCCTGACATCATTTATGTGCCTGAGACGGCTCGGTTCGATTTGAGCAGCCAGTCCGTTTTATGGGAGCATGAAGGCCAGCCCCGCAGCATCCGGCTCAAATTGCACCATACCTACGTGCTGCCCTCGGGCTACAAAGTGCATTTGGAGAAGCCCCCGGGCAACCGGGCCTGGCGGCTGATTGGGACCGTGGCGGAGGGCACGCTTCTGCACAAGTCCTGCACCGTCTCCGGTGGCGGCAAGTCTGAGATTTCCAAGCCGATTGCCGACGCGATCATCCAGGGGTCGGTGTATGTCGCCGACTTCAAGGCGGATTTCGACGCCGTGGCGGCCTTGTTGGAACGGGATTACTCGGATCGGTTCGCGGACCCGTCCCGCAACGGCGTGGATCGCCGCGCGATCCTCAGCTCCCAGCGTTCGCTGGGCTCGGTCATCAAGCTGCTTACGCTCTCGCAGGATTATGCAGAGGTGTTCAACGCCTGGCTGCGGTCCGTTCCCCAGCACATCAAGGAATTGGTGTATGTGGTGAAACGGTTTTACAAGCCGGAATGGGATGGGCACTGGCGGGACCACTTCAGCGTCGATGTGATCAACGGGACGCCGGCCAACGAACTGCGCTGCCATTCCCGCAAGCTCGTTTCGAACTATCTTCGGGTGGGCTTCGAGTCTGGCGGTTCGTGGAGAACCTTTGGGTTGCGAAAGGATTTCCATCCCGCGTTGAAGATCCAGTTCGAGGACGATATCACGGCATCCGTGGTGGTACCGCGAGAGCGCGTGGAAGGATTGAATCCTTCCGGCAAGGGCGCTTCCGTCAAATTTGTGAAGCATTGCGAGTTCCGGCTTTTCCAGCGCCCGGACGACGCCATCCATCGCGGCTACGACCAGCAGACGGAGAGGGATTTCGCGCGGCCCCGGGGGTTTTTCTCGAACTATGAACCCTTGGATCGGAAGGCCGCCGTCGAAATGCAGGAGGAAGCGGTTGGCTTTCATCAATTCACCGAGCCCATGCGAGGCGTCATTGGGGAGATGGCCCGAGGGGAAGGGCCGTCATGGTTTGTCTCCTCCGCCCATCCGCGGCTGGTCGGGGGCAAGCCTTCGAAGAATGTGCGCTATTTGCAGGTCCGGACGGATCTTCAGTCACCCCGGACCACGCATTTGGCGCTCGTGGGGATTCGATTGAGCCGTGGGCTGCGCGCGGCTCAGGAGGTTCCCACGCCCGTGGATGCCGTTTTGGCCGGACGCCGGAACAACGCGGGGGAGCCGGGCACCTCGATCCGCAATCTGGCTGTTTACAATCCGATTCACTACATGGAACTGCCCGAGCTCTTCATGGAGTTCATCTGCAGCATGACGGGCAAGTCGCCCTCGACGACCGGGGCGGGATCGGAGGGCGCTCTCACGAAAGGTCCCTTCAATGCGCTGCTTCCGATTTATGATTTGAACGCGGCTTTGGTGGGTTATTTGACCACGGGGCACGACGGATTTCTCACCTCGGCGGGTTGTGTGGGGCCCAAGACCCGGGTGGATCATGACATCAGTTTACTGGCGCCGGAAGTTTGGTGCCGGATGTCGCCCGCGGAACGAGCCCCCAAGTTTCTGATGGAGGGCGGTTACCTGGAGCGGTGCGAGGATTTTGAGCACGCGGGACGCCGGGTGCATGCCTCGCGGCTCGGTTACCGCATCACGGGACGTTTCGTGAAAACGTTTTGCGGAAGGGTTTTCAATCATCCTCACGAAGTGTTTACGGCCTCGATGCTGAAGCCGGAGTTGCAGGATCCGGAGGCCTTTGCCGACGGGATGGACAACATTGTCGCCACCCAGCGGCGCGTCGCCGCACACTATTTCAACGATGGCAGTGTCGAGCTGGCGTGTCCGCCCCTGCGCGCCCTCCTGCAGATCATGCGCGAGGAACCGGCGGATCGGGATCTCTTGCGTGATCCCGAGTTCCGAGCACTTTTCTCCCGCGAATCCATGCTTGCCAGCGAATGGTATCTCGAGCGCCTCAGGGCCAGGCAGCGAGTGGACATTCAACTGGGCCAGCGGCACGTGGCGGCGTTGGAGAAATTCCTGGCACGTCCCAATTATGCGGAAGAAGCGGCGAGATTGGGGATTCGCGGGCGTCTTCGAGTGGCGCGCGCGAACCTGGAACTCGCCAAGTCCCGAAGTTACCTGGATCAGCTCACGGGAACTTTGGGCGCGGAGCCCTCGATTCATTCCGGTTCATCCTGGTGAGCGGGAAGGTGAACCTGACAAGGGCCATGGATCCGCGTCGATCGGTTCCTCGCTGTTTTCGGTGGAATGGGAGGACGGCCCAGCCCGGAGGGCGAAAGACAGAAGCCCAGCGATGCATCGCTGGGTTGGGGCAAGCCCAAGATCAAGTCCATGGACAAGGGGATGATTTGCCCACGAATCACACGGATGAAAACGGGTATTCAGTCGGATGGATGAGAATCAAGATTATCGACCGTCTGAATGGAACTCCAGGACCGTGAGGAATCTTCCATCCGTGTCTTTCTCATCCAGGCCTTCGCAAGTCTTCACCCTGTTCATCTGCCGTTTTAAGCAAATAAACTCCGCCGGGTCGGGGTGCGGAATGCTGCGTAACTTCACCATCAAGTTAGTCGGGAGGATCACGGCTTGCTGGCGACGGCCCGATAGAAGCGTTGGTTGGAGCGAGGCGCGTCCATGTCGAGGAAGTCCACCGCACCGCTGCTCGGGGCCAGGGCAGATTGCAAAACGGTCCACGATTTCAAATCGGTGGATGCTTGGATTTGATATTGAACCCCAGGTTCGCCGAGCACGCGAAGGAGGAATTTGCCATCCGGGAGCCGGCCAACGGCCTCAAGCATGGGCGGAATCACGTCCAGGTATTCCACCGCGACACGGTAATTGTCGAAGAGCATGTAGTTGTCGCCCGGTTTCTTGGGGTCGCGCGGCAACCACACGGCGTCGATGTCCGCCAAATCCAGGACCCCGTCGAACTTGGTTGTGATCGGGCGTCCGTTGACCAAGTTCAGTCCGTTGGCGCTGGCGCTCCAGAGATTGCGCCCGAAATTCATCTGGACGGTGAGTTCGTAGAGCGAATCATTGGTAAACTGGACTCCTGTGGAGATGAAACCCTTGCCATCGTCCAAACCGTAGGAGACCTGGAGTTCCTGGTTGGCGAAATCGAGGGAGAACAGCCGCTGACCTTTGCTGTTATACGCGCTCCATCGAAAATCATCCCGATTCGTGGTGGTGGAATCCTGGATGGCCATCAAGACGCTGAAGGTGACGATTTCCTGGCGTTGAGGATTGGGTTTGTAATCGAGCGGAACGTAGAGGCTGAGTGAGTCGTCCGGACTCGTAGGAGCCACGGCCCCGAGGTAAGCTTGTTGTCCCAGCCCCTGGAAATAGTTCGTCACGATTCCGTTTCCGCCCGAGCCGAAACGAGTCCAAAGATTCTGTCCTGCCAGCGTAAACTTCCCGCTGAACCCTTCCGAAGCTTCGAACCCGGTTTCATAGAGAACGCGCCCGGCCCCGAGCGCGTTGGAAACAAGGCAGAGCGTGAGGGTCGCGGCCAGGCTGTGACGAAGCGCCCCTCGAATGGACGCGGTGAAGCGGGCGATGGAGCGCCACATGGAAAGGGTTCCTTCCATGAATATTAATTATTGCGACCCCGCTCGCCTGCATTGCCTGAGGAGGAAGAACTTGGCGGTGCCGGAGCGGGAGCGGGCGTGGGGCGGGCGGGAATGGAAGAGGCGGGACTGAAAGAAGGTGCGGGACGGCTGGGGGCCGCGGGAGGTGAATAAGACGGGGCCGCGGGCGCGGGAGCCGGCCGCGGCGGGGGAGCGTTGAAATGCACCCCCGGGATGGGGCGCCCTTGCGGGGCGGGGGCGGGCGCCGTTGGTGTCGGCGCTGACACGGAGGGATTGGGACGTCCGAAATCCACACCGGGCACGGGACGGCGCGGTACGGCGTTTTGGTTCTGCGGCGGGAAACTGGGCGCGCTTGGAACCACCGTTGGACGCGGATTGTTGTAGGAACCCGGATTGCGGATGTCCCTGTTGAGGGTGGGAGCGGCAGGCGTTATCGGAGACGGCGAAGCGGCTGGCGGCGGAGTGGAACTGACGGAATTCGCGGGCGAGCGAACAGGGGGTCGATAAGCCGGGGCTGGGGTGGCGGGGATTGGGGCCGGGCGGACGATGGTGGGGCCTTGTCGCTCGAAGCTTCGCGAATTGGAGGGAGCGTCGGGGATGGCAACCGGCGCGGTACCCCGCACTTCCTCGCGTTTGGCGGGGAAGGTGGCGGTGTTCAACGGCGTGTCGGATTGACGAGGGCTTGTTCTTGCCGGGATCGAAGCGGGAATGGAGGTGTTCCGTTGTGGCACGAAGGTGGTGACCGGGGTCGCTGACCCTCCGCGTTCTTCCGTGCGCCTGACGGTGGAGCCGGTGGATTCGGAGCGGTTGGAGGGGGCGGGAGCGGCGGCAGCCGAAGGGCTGGCGGGATTCAGCGTTCGCGACCGGGCATTCGCAGGAGCGGCGAGTGGGATGCCCGCCAGACTTGGAATGATGGCGGCGTTTGGTCCGGTGTCGGAGGCGCTGGTGAAACCGGATCCTCTTTCGTTCCGTCCATTCCGCTCGGAAGGTCTAGAGAGTTGACCCGAAGCAGGAGGGGGTGGGGAAGCGGGCAAGGCGGGAACTTGCGGGCGAAACACGGCGAGCGTGGCCCCGTTGCGTTCCAATCGCTCGGCTCTCGCCGTGACGGATTCGCCAGCTCCCACTTCCCGGATTTCCACTTGGCGGATCTCCTCCCGGCTCGTCTTCTTGACTTCGTCGATGGAAACGCCGCCGTTGACGATCGTATTGTTGTTGCCGTTGATGTAATTGTTGATGACCGTGCTGTTGTTGTAGGCCTGGACATTCCGGTCGGAGGGAATGAGATGGTGGCGAGGGTGATGACCGTGGAGGCGTCCGGTCGGAACGAACGTGTAGTGGCCGTGCCCGAGTCCGAATCCGAATCCGACGCTAACCTTCGAACCATGATACGAGAACCCGAGGCCCACGGAATAATCAGCGCCCGGAGGGAGCGGCGCCCAGCCGCAATAGCCCGAGTTGTACCTCCAAGTGACCCAGGAAGGCCCCCAAACCCGTCCCGGCACCCAGGTCCAGCCGTGATGCGCGGAAAGGTGCCATCGGCCATAATGAAACGGAGCCCAGCCCCAACTGTAGTCCGATTGCCAATACCATCCGGAGCTCGTCCAAAGCCAGCGTCCATCATCGCAATAGGGGCGCCACCCGACACGGAGCGTGGCGACCGTGGGGCGCCAGCACCATCCATAGTCGGCTTCATGATACCAGGTGCCGTAGGGACTTAGTGAACTGTAGAAGTAATTGTTGACGACTTGAGGCGGCGGGGCTGTTAGAGCAGGCGCGGCTTCGGGGGGCGCGACGCTCGTGGTGGCCACGGCGGTCGGGGTGGCGGAGTTTGCGGGAGGGGCCGCGGCGGGCGGCGGTGATTGGGTTGCGACTTCAATCGCGGACGAGGGAGAATCGGCCGGGACCGTTCCACGGGCGAGGATCTCGCGCCGCCGGTGCATGATGGAGGTGATGACGGAATCGGAGAGACCGACGTCCTTGAGAAATACGATTTCGTCCGCCGTGAGATCGGAGGTGAAGTTTTGGCCCACAATGAACTCTTTGAGGACTTCCTCACCCACGTTGGCATGGGCCAACCGCACGACCTCGAGCAAAGCCGGGGAAAGTTTGACGTTGGGGACGGGCGGCTTGGGCGGTTCAGGAGCCTTTTCCACCTCCGCGTTGACGCTCGCGGTCGGAACCGCTGGAGCGGATGCCACGGCGGGAGCCGGGGGAATGGTTGGAGAACTTGCAACCGCAACCGCGCTGGTTGAATTCGTCAGAGCGGGGGGAGCCGTTTGCACCCGCACTTCTGATTTTTGGCATCCGGCCATCAACAGCGCCGCGGAGAAGGTGGTCGCTTGAACAACCCTGAGGTTGGACATGGTTTTCATATGAATCACCCTTATTGACTGGATGAGCTTGTCGTCTATTCAGGACGGGTTATGACGTTGAATGTCAACGGGTTATTGGAGTAGATGCGAGGGAGTGTCCGAGGCCGATGCCTTGCCGGGCGGCCATGGCGGCGAAAGCGCCGTTCTGTTGGAGGAGTTCTTCAAAGGTGCCTCGTTCGATGATGCGGCCTTTATCGAGGACGATGATTTGGTCCATTCCTGCCAGCGTAGAGAGTCTGTGGGCGATGCAGACGACGGTGCGATTGGCGGAGAGGCGGTCAATCGCAGATTGCACCTCGGCCTCGGAACGGGAGTCAAGCGAAGCGGTCGCTTCATCGAGCACCAGGATGGGGGCGTCACGGATGAAGGCGCGAGCAATGGCGAGGCGCTGGCGTTGTCCGCCGGACAAGGTCAAGCCCTGCTCACCGACGCGGGTATGATACTGTTGAGGCAATTCGAGTATGAAACCTTCGGCGAACGCGGATCGGGCGGCTTTCTCGATGGCTTCGGGAGAACTCTGCCGGCTTCCGCACGCGATGTTTTCGGCGACGGTTTGATCGAAGAGAACGATTTCCTGGCTGACGAGGGCCATCAATTGCCGCAGGTCCGAACTGGGGACTCGTTTCAGGTCGAGGCCGTCGATTCGAATGCTCCCGGCGGTCGGATCGTAAAAACGGAACAACAGGTTGACGAGTGTGCTCTTGCCGCATCCACTCTCGCCCGCGATCCCGAGCTTCTGTCCTCGCGGGATGCGCAGGGAAACCCCGCGGAGAACCGGTTCCTTGCCGTAGGCGAAATCGACCTGGTCGAACACGATGTCTCGCTCGAAGGCAGGGAGCGGGGCGGGGCGTTCGGGCTCGACCACGGTAGGTTTTTCCTGGAGCAGATGCACGATGCGATCCACTCCGACACTGGTTTGCTGGACGAGGACGTGAAGGTTGCCGAGTTTTTTGATGGGTTGAAAGAGCAAGGCCAGGCCGGTGAGGAACCCCGCCAGATCATCGACCGCGAGCTGTTGTGAAGCGACATAGACGATCAAGGCGCCGAAACCGAGCATGGCGATGGTTTCCACCATGGGATTCACGAGTTCCCGGGCCTGAGTGAATTTCATGACGTGATGGACGAGTTCGCGGGAGAGTCGGGTGAAGCGGTCGACTTGCCGGCTTTCGAGTCCGAACGCCTTGATGACCCGGATTCCGGAGAGCATCTCCACGAGCAGGCTGGACTGATTGATGTTGGCCGAGAGTGATTGGTTGCTGGCCCGGCGCACCTTGCGTCCGAGAATGACGATGGGCACGACGACCAGCGGGAAGAAGACCGAGGCGGCGAGGGTCATTTTCCAATCGAGAAAGAGGAGGAACAGCAGCACACCGGCAATCGTCACGGGTTCCTTGATCAAGTCGGAGAGTCCGAGGCTGAGGCACCGTTGCAGCGAGGCGGCGTCGGTGTTCACTCTCGTGAGCAGATCGCCCATGGTGGAACGATTGAAAAAATCGAGGGAAAGCGCAGTCAGTTTGCGCAGCACGTCAATGCGCAGGTCACTCACGACTCGTTCGCTCACCCAGGCAAGGCAGTAGGAGCTGAAGTAACCGATGTAGCCTCTGAACGCGATGAGGAGCGGAAAAAGGAGCAGTCCGCCGACCATCTGCCGGGCATCGACCGGGCGTCCGAATTTCGGGAGCCAGGGATCCAGTTCCACCTCGTTGAACTGGTGGAGCCGTTGTTCAAGCCGGGCCATGCGGGAGGTCTGGGGAGGGCCCGGTGGAGCCATGGGGGTTGGGGTGTGCAGGGCAGCCGGGGAGGCTTTCGGTGGGGCCATCCGCCCGATCATCGTTTTCGTGGCCCAAATGAAACTGGCATTGGAAAGGCCGAAAACCACTCCAAGCAAAATGCCCAAGGCGAACCGCGGCCAGTAACGATGAAGATAGGGCCAGCCGAAACGAAAAATGTTCCGCAAATGCGCCATGAATAGCTGGCCGACATCCTTCGGGCTTTGTCCGGGGAGTCAACCGCGGATTTCGATGCCCTGTCTTTCCGAATGGCGCCAAGGGGATGGGTGCCGGAGGAGGGGGGAGGTGGGAAAAGAGGAGACGATGCGCCAGAAATGACTTTTAGCGGGTCAGGAATGGATCACAGCCTGAGCCTGACGACGCGGAACGAGGTTTTGACGAAGCTGACCCCCACGCCGATCCAGATCGTCTGCGGGCCGCTGCGCAAGGTTGTTCGCACCGGCCCCACCCAACACGGTGCATCCAGAGGTTGTCGGTGACCGGGTTGTCTTGGTCACGCAGACAGCCCTATCTGCTGTGGCGCAGGCGGCCCAGCCTGCGGGGCGACGAAGGGAACGCGGCGCGTGGAGATCATGGAAGGGCCTCGTTCTTCACCCGCCGGGCCGACGGGCCGTCGGCGATACGGCAGGCTGGTCAGCCTGCGCCACACGACACACAATTTCGGGATGGACGGCACCCCACACGGAAATCCGCGACCTCACAGTCGGCGGGGAGCACCCGGTTTGGCACAACCCATCTCACGCTCGGATGACAGTCCCGGTTGGCGCACGACAGGGGGGGCGAATCTGGAACGACAAAAAGGGGCCACGGTCGTCGGGCTGCGCTCCCTGCTCCGCTGCGGGCGGGCAAGGACCGAGCGACCATGGCACCCAAATGCTTGTGGCGGCTGGCGGTCCGCTGTGGCGGTTCTCCGCGACCACCGAGGACTTGGCTGGGTCCACCCGGTTTATCAGAAGGCTGGGCCAGAAGTTTATGGGGGAATTCATCGAATTGTTTGGCGGTTCCGGCTTGAATGTTGAAAGGGGAGCGGTTGAGTTTGCTGTCCGATGACGCCGACCATTCCGTCTGAATCCTATCCCACTGTGTTGGTGAAACCGGGCGAGGCCGACCGTCTCCTGGCCGGCCATCCCTGGCTTTACGAGGGTTCCGTGTTGAGGGTGACGCGGGAGGTCAAGGACGGTGAGGTGGTGCAGGTGAAGGATCATCGCCAGCGGTTGCTGGGCACGGGGTTCTTCAATAGCCGCTCCCGCATTCGAGTACGGCTGCTCGCCCGGGAGCGAGTGCGCGTGGACGCTCACTTTTTTGAAACCCGGATCAAGTCCGCGCTCGAACATCGTCGTCGTTGGATGTCCGGCGCCTCCTCGTACCGGTTGGTCAACGCGGAGAGCGACGGTTTGAGTGGTTTGATCATCGATTGGTATGAAGGGGTGGCGGTGATGCAGACCTCTTCGCTGGGGATGGACTTGCGGAAACGGGAGATTGTGGAGGCCTTGAACCGGGTGGCGAAACCGCGGGCCGTGGTGGAGCGGAACGACATGGGGTCGCGCAAATTCGAGGGGATGGAGGACGCCGGCGGTGTGCTGGCGGGGAGTTTAGAGGAGGCGGAATTGGCCCGTTTGAGTGTGCGGATGAACAATCTGAACTTTGAGGTGAACCTCGCGACAGGCCACAAAACGGGGATTTATCTGGATCAACAGCTGAATTATCAACTCGCCGCGACCTTGGCGGGGGGAGGAGCGGTCCTCGACGCGTTTTGTTTTCAAGGAGGGTTCGCGTTACATGCCGCAAAGTTGGGAGCCTCGAGTGTGTTGGGATTGGACCAGAGTGAGGAGGCGATTGGGGTGGCGCGGCGACTGGCGGAAGTCAACCGGTTGGCGTCCAAGGTCTCATTCGAGACCGCCAATGTCTTCGACTGGCTCAAATCCGCGACGTCGGCGGCCGGCGGGAAAACGGCTCCATGTTTCGACCTCATCATTCTCGACCCCCCTTCGTTCACGCGCAACCGCGCTTCGGTGGGAGACGCTTTGCGCGGTTACAAGGAGATTCACCTGCGCGCGCTCAAACTCTTGAAGCCGGGAGGAGTGCTGGCGACCTTCTGCTGCTCGCATCATGTGGACGCGTCGCTCTTCGAGGAAGTCATCCTGGGGGCCGCCTACGATGCGCGGCGGGTGCTCCGGCGGGTGCGTCAGTTTACGCAGCCGGATGACCATCCGATACTGCCGTCGGTTCCGGAGACGGAATACTTGAAGGGTTTCGCTTACGATGTCGTGGGCCGTTGATCTCTTGGGGAGGAAGCATGGCCGGTCGGAGCAGTTCGAGTTGCCACCGCATCAGGGATTGGGACGCTGCCTGCCAATCCCCGGCCAATTGAACGAGGGTGGCCCGGCTGGCGATGAGGGTGGGATCGAGGCCGGCGTTGTGCGCGGCTTGGTCGCGCAGCGCTTGGATCTTTTCGAAGCGGCTGCGCTCGGCATCGGTCCAGCGCGTGGCGACCCGCTGCGGGTAGTCAGGCCAGTGTTCCTCCGGGCAGCGCAGGCCCTCCTGGATGGCGGCGAGGCATCCGCTCCTTTTCAGGGAGCTCCAGCGGTGGGGAAGGGGAGCCTTGTCGGGTGAGAAACCGGGTTGAGTGGCGATCGCGGCGACCGCCACCATCTGTTCGTGACCGAGAATGAAGAAGGGGGGGCGATTGGTGGTCACCGCTTGATGTTCCCGCCAACGCCAGACTGAGCGAAGCACGGACATGCCGCGCCGGGACAGACGGTGGCAGCCTTTGACTCGCCAAACCTCATCGGGGTTTTCTTCGGAGGGGCTGGTGCAGGCTGAAATGAGACGCTGGCAGGATTCTTCCAGCCACGCGGACCGGCCCTTGGCTTCAAGTTCGCTCTGCAGCCGCTCGCTCAAGGCACGCAGGTGGCGGACGTCGTTGAGGGCATATTCGACCATGCGCTCGGTGAGAGGGCGCAGGGCCCAGTTCGCCTTGCGGGAACTTTTTTCGAGCCGCACCCCCAGGATTTGATCCGCAAGGGAGACGAGCCCGAATTCAGGCCTGCCCAGAAGGCGCGCGGCGATCATGGTGTCCCAGATGGCCTTCGGAATGAAACCTGCCGTCCGATGCAGCAATCGAAGGTCATAATCTCCGCCGTGGAAAATCGGGGTTCGATCCTTCAAGATTTCCCACAGTGGCGAGAGATTCAATGGGGAGAGCGGGTCGACCAGTTCCTCGCCGCTGTCGACTGCGATCTGGATGAGGCAAAGTTTTTCAGGGTAGGCGTGGAGGCTGTCGGCTTCGGTGTCCACCGCCACGAACGGACTCCGAGCAATGCGTTGGCAGAGCCGCTCCAAGTTGTGGGAGTCCGATATCACGAGGCGAGTTTACTCCAAGACGAGCGAGGGCCCAAGACTCGAATTGACCTGGGGGTGCAGAATTTCATCCACCGTTTTCGCCAAAGCGTCGCTGGGCACGGGTTTCGTCAGCAATACTTGAATTCCCGCCGAATCAGCCGCTTGAGGAAGGCCGCCGTCCAGCAAACCTGTGCACAGGATGACCTGCAGCCGCGGGTGATGGGGCCGGAGGGCTTGAACCAGCTCGACTCCCGATAAACCGGGCATGTTGAAATCCGTGATCAGCAGATCGATGGGGGCGCCCTCTCCCAACAAGGCGTCGCGGGCTTGGAACGCATCACCGAACGCCTGCGTTTGATATCCCAGTGAATGGAGAAACGCCGCTTGACGCCGGGCAAGGTTCTCCTCGTCGTCCACAATGACGACCCGCTCGTTCCGTCCCAAGATCGGCATTCGTCCAGACCTTCCTTCGACTTGGGGCATCCCATCCGGGGCGGCGGCGGGAAAAAGCAGGGTAAAACGAGTCCCTTGGCCGGGAATGCTCTGGACCGAAACGCACGCATCGTGATCGTGCAGGATCCCGTGGACGACGGCGAGCCCAAGGCCGGTTCCATCTCCAGGGGGTTTGGTTGTGAAGAAGGGTTCGAAGATTCTCGGCAGGATCTCCGGAGGGATGCCTTCTCCCTCGTCTTCGACGGTGAGGGCGACGTAAGGAATGGGCTTCGGATCGGGCCGGAAGCCGTGATTCGAGCCGTTCGCGCGCCAGGGTTTCAGGGAAAGAAAGAGACGTCCGCCGGAGGACTTCATCGCCGCCACTGCGTTGGAAGCCAGATTGAGGATGACGTGTTCCATGCGGACCCGGCTGGCCACGACGGTCAGGGCTGGATCAGGTCCTTCGATCTCGATTTCCGGCTGAATACCCGCCGGAAAGCTGGGTCGCAGAAGCCGGAGGGTTTCCTTCAGCACATCCCCAAGTTGAACGGGGACGCGCGGTTGCTCCTGTTTGCGGCTGAACGTGAGGATTTGATGCACGAGCTCCCTGGCCCGGTGGGTGGCTTTGACGATGTCGCAGATGGCTTCATAGTTGGGATGGTGCGGGGGAGTGTCCATCACCAACACGTCCACGTTGCCGATGATGGTGGCCAGAAGGTTGTTGAAGTCGTGGGCAACGCCGCCGACCAGCGTTCCCAAGGATTCCATCTTGTGGGCCTGATAGACCTGTTCTTGCAACTGGCGGCGCTGGTTCTCAGATTCGACCCGGCTCGTGATATCCCTTCCGATGATGACGCCCCGTTCTTCACCTGCCGCCGTCGAGAATGTGCGGACCGAACATTCCAGCAGCCGCCAGCCCCCTTCGCGATGTCGGAAACGGAGCACGACCGGCAATTCGCGGGCCCAATTGTTGCTCGCGGCCGCATGGTCTTCCGGATGCACTCGCGCCAGAAAATCCCTGCCGAGCAACGCTGATGGCGGATAACCCAGCACGGCTGCCCAACTTGGGTTTGCATAGACCACGCGTCCGTCCGAAGCCACTTCGGCCACGAGGTCATTCAAGTTCTCGACCAGACTTCGGTAGCGTTCCTCACTGGCTTTCAACACGGCTTCAACCTGCTTCAAAGAGGTGATGTCGAAAAACGAGACCACCGCACCGGTGGGACCGCCTAATCCCGGCATGGCGAAAGGCGAGGAATTCATGGACAACCACAGGAGTTTTCCGCCGGGAGGGCGAATGCCGATCACTTCGTTCTGCGTCGTCTTGCCTTCCTTCAACGTGCGCGCCATGGGTATTTCCTCCCGGCTCATCGGGGATCCGTCTTCTCTCAAAAAGTGCCAGTCGCGTTCGGCCAGGAAGCTGTTGCCTTGGGCGCACTCGATGCTTAATCCGAGGATGCGCTCCGCGCTCGGATTGCGATTCAGGAGCATGCCTTGATGGTCCAGAAGGAGCACACCCTCCGAAAGGCTGTTGACGATTTCCCTCAAGCGCCGTTCGCTGAGCCGCAGCGCCTCCGCCATCTGGCGGTTGTGCTCCTCGCCCACGGCCAGGCTTGCGCAATCAGCCGCCGACGCCACGAACATTTCCTCTTCCTTCAGCCAGGTCCGAGGGGCGGTGGACGCTTCCACCGCCAGACATCCGCACCACTCTCCGTGAAGGTGGATCCCCGCCACCATCATGGGGCGGGAAAGCCCTGTCTCGGCGCCGAAGTCCTGCAGCAAGCGCGCTCCCGGATTGGAAGCAGCATTCTCCGTGGATAAGCAGCGCGTGCTTTCCAGGATGTCGATCAGCACGCGTGCTCGGTCCAAGGGAATGGACCTTTCCGGCGAGCGCAGGGGATGTTCGAGATCGCGGCATTCCTTCCTGGAGAGAGTCGACTCCTTTTCGTCCGGCATCCAGACGCTGGCGCGAACAGCGTCCGCACCCCGCAGGGCGGCTTCGGCGACAGCTCCGAGGCGCTGGGTGAGATTGCCGTCCTGGAAGGCTCGGTCCCGGACCAGTTCCGTCACCGCATCCCGTGCTCGTTGGAGCGCCTGCCGGCGAATTTCCGCATCCTTGCGATTTCTTTCGCGATCCGTGACATCCCTCGCGATGCATTGGATTTCGAACGGATGCCCGTCCTTGTGGATATTCCGCGAACTGATTTCCAGAATGCGGGCCGCCCCCTCTCTCGTACTGGCCTGGACTTGAAAGACCCCCTGGCCCGGGGACTCCCCGGTCCGACCTGTCAACAACAGCTTCAGAATGTCCCGGCTCTCGGAAGCCAGGAGGGAGTCCAGTCGGACTCCGATCATGCTTGATTCCGAATAGCCCAGAATCTTCTGAACCGCCGGATTAATCCCGGTGATCCGGCCCTCGAGGTTGAGGGTGAAAATGATATCCGAGGCGTTCTCTGCCATCTCGCGCCAGCGGCGTTCCATCGCCATTTCACTTTCATTGCGCCGCTGGAGGGCCTCCGTTTGCCTCTTGACGGTGTTGCGGAGCGAGATCACCCAAAGGGCGCCCAAGCCGCAAGCCAAGGTCAATCCGAACATGATTCGTGGCGCGAAAAAGCTTCGCGTCCAGGGGGCGCTCGCGATCACGCTCATGTCGCCGGGACTTTGAACCATCAATTGCAGTTCGAGCCTTCCCATGTAGCCTTCATCGGCCACGTCCGCCACGCCGACCACCTCGATTTCCGCGCCCTCCTCGAATTTCGGCCGGGTGTTGCCAGTCGAGGCGATTCTGCTGCGCGCCTCAAAGGTTGAACCGTAGGCGCGCAGTCGGAGAGTCAGGAGGTTGCGGCTCCGCTGAACCTCGATCAATTCCCCCCTCGCCCGCACCCGCAAGGCATCGATGTTTCCGTTGAAATTCGATTGATCCAGCACCTGCGGCGACGGCATTTCCACCCGGGCACCCCTGCGGACAATGACATGGCGGAGGACGGGGCCGTAGAATCCTGCCACGGGGAATCCCACCGCCTCGACGGACTCCCCTGGCGCCAGGGTTTCCCCGGGGGCCAGTTCCATCTTCAGCCCTTGGCCGCCCTTCTGGATGAAGGCGAGTCCGTCCTCTCCGGCAAAAGTGGTGATGCCTTTGACCCGGACGCGATGGCTTGAAGCGGACGTGGGCGAATACGTCAGAATGCGATCGATGGTTGTCTCCGGGAGGAGAAAAGGATCCGGAGGAGCATTCTAGAGTAGGGTGACATCCTTGGATTCCTGCACCAAGAGTTCGAAAGCGATCAACTGGTTTCGCCGGGTGAACTTGCTAATGCAAACACCCACCATGCGAATCTCGCTGTCCAGCCATGCCCGCGGCGTGGCGTCCTCCTTGCCCGCGAAGAGGTAGGCGGTGAACGTCCCGGCCGGGGTATGGACATACAGCTCATAGTTGTGGTCCACCCGGCGAAAACCCTGCAGAACCCCACCGCGGAAATCAATTGGGAGTCTTCTTTCCCAGTGAGAAGGCGATCCAAGCTCGCTGGTTTGGGGGTCGGCCGAGCCTTCGTCCCCAGTTTTACGGCATGATTGGGGATCAGAACCGGGGCGAACCCACCAGCGGTGACGATGCCTTTAAGCTCAATCCAGTCACCGGCTTCGGCCTGGAACGGAGCGGCTCCCCGGGCCATGGACCAGGAAATGCCGCCGGTCTCGTCCTGCAGAAACTGGGTGTTGGAAAACGGATCGGAATAAGTCACGACACCGCGAATATGGAAAGGAGGACCGGCTATGGCTTGCTCCCGTGAGAGTTCGAGGGCCTTGCGGATGGAGACGATTGGCTCGGGCGATGGAGCGCCCCGCGTGGGTGAGGGAGTCGCAAAGAGGAGCAAGGCAAACCATCCCTGGATCCACCTGACTCTGAACATGGGCTCCATCGTAACGTATCCCGGGCACTCGGAAAAGTCCTTACTGATCAAACCTTCAGATTGCCGTGTATCCCGATGTTGTTGGTAGGGCGGGCCTGTCCCAGCCCGCCGCCCACGGGATGCAAAACATCATGCTCCGGCGGCGCGCCGGGACGGACGCGCCCTACCTGCATCACCGGCAACATCGGGATGCACCGTTCAGATTGAAGGTCTCTCTGCAGGAGGCATCCTGACCTGGCACCCTTCAAGCCGTCGCAGGTCCCGATTGGAGGATCTGGGAGCTGCACGCTCCCAGAGCCCGATCCTGCCGGGAAAGTCATGACCGGCATGGCCCCCAGGACTTGGAGCCTGGGAGAGAGGCCAAGGAGCGCTGGGAGGCACCCCAAGTGACGATTATCGCAGAGGCGCTGCTTTCACTTCGAGGTGGAGATCCCGAAGCTGGCGCGGAGTGACGTTGGAAGGCGAGGCGGTCATCAGGCAGGTGCCCTTCGCGGTCTTGGGAAAAGCGATCACGTCCCGGATGCTTGAAGTGCCGCACAGCATGGCGACCAGCCGGTCGAATCCAAGGGCAATTCCTCCATGCGGTGGCGCTCCAAACTTGAAAGCCTCCAGCATGTAGCCAAAACGCAGCGCGGTTTCTTCCGGCGGAATGCGCAAAATCTCCTCGAACACCGTTTGCTGCACGGACGGCTGATGAATGCGGATGGAGCCGCCGCCCAGCTCGACCCCGTTGACGACGATGTCGTAGTGCTGGCCCCGCACCGCTTTCGGATCCGATTGCAACAGGGGAATGTCGGCCTCAACCGGAGCGGTGAAGGGGTGATGGCTTGAATACCAGCGCCCCCATTCCTTGTCGTAACTGAGCAGCGGGAAATCCACGACCCACAGGAAGCTGAACTGCTTCGGGTCCAGGATAAGTTTGCCCTGGCTCTTGAGAAGGTCGGCACAATAGAGCCGGATTTTTCCCAGGATTTCGCATGCCGTCAGCCATTGGTCGGCGGCGAAGAGGATGAGGTCACCCTCCTCGATGGATAACTTGGACTGCAAGGCGGCGCGCTCTGCGGGGGAGAAGAATTTGACGATCGGCGATTTCCATTCCCCGTTTTCGACCTTGATGAAGGCGAGGCCCTTGGCGCCAAAACCTTTCGCGTATTCGGTCATGGTTTCGATTTGCCCCTGGGTCGCGCCGGCCAGGCCGCGTGCATTGATCGCCTTGACCACGCCTCCGGCGGCGATGGCGCCGCTAAACACCTTGAAGGATGAGCCTTTGAATTCCTCGCTCAAATCGGCCAGTTCCATGCCGAACCGGGTATCGGGCTTGTCAATGCCGAACCGGTCGAGAGCCTCCCGAAAACTGAGACGGGGGAACGGGGTGGCAAGATCCATGCCCAGCGCGGTTTTCCAAATGCGGCGCAGGAGTCCCTCAATCAGCGTGTAGATGTCCTCGCGCTCGATGAAGCTCATCTCGATATCGACCTGGGTGAATTCAGGCTGGCGGTCAGCCCGCAGATCCTCGTCGCGGTAGCAGCGGGCCAGTTGGAAATATCGTTCCACGCCCGCGACCATCAGGATTTGCTTAAACTGCTGGGGGGACTGAGGCAGGGCATAGAATTCGCCTGGGTGAACGCGGCTGGGGACCAGGAATTCCCGGGCGCCCTCGGGGGTGGATTTGAAGAGGGTGGGGGTTTCAACCTCGAGGAACCCTTGTTCGTCGAGGAACTGGCGCGTGGCGATGGCGGTTTTGGAGCGGAGTCGGAGATGGCGGGCCATTTCGGGGCGGCGCAGGTCCAGGTAACGGTATTGCAGCCGGAGCTCCTCATTGACTTTGGCGGAGACCTCCGGGTCATCGACCGGAAAAGGGAGGACTTCGGAGGGGTTGAGCAACTCGAACGAGGACACGCTCACCTCGATTTGGCCGGTGGGGATTTTGAGGTTGTCGGTGCCGGAGGGGCGCTGACGCACGGTGCCGCGCACGCGGACGACGGATTCGCTGCGGAGGGAGGCGGCGCGCTCGAAATCGGGGACGGGGAGGACGGAGGGGTCGAAGACGGTTTGGGTGCGGCCTTCGCGGTCGCGAACGTCGATGAAGAGGAGTCCGCCCAGGTCACGGCGGGAGTGAACCCACCCTTCGAGGACGACGGCCGCGCCGAGATGCTCGGGCCGCAGCTCATTGCAATGATGTGTGCGTTGCATGCCAAGTTAAAGGGCGGAGATCTTGGGGCGGGGAGGAGGTGAATTCAAATCGAAATCGAACAGGACCAAGAGCATCAATTTGACTCACACAAATGATTTGACTTACAGTCACACAAAGAGAGGATTTGCAGCGTGTCGGCCACGAAGCAACGCAAGGACCGGGAGAGGGCGCAACGGGAGGACTTGATGGTGGAGCAGGCCAGCCGGCTCCTGGCGCGGGATGGTTTTCAGGATCTGAACCTGGATGAGCTGGCGGGCCAGATCGAGTATTCGAAAGGGACGATTTACCTCCATTTTGAAACGAAGGAGGACCTGGTGCTGGCGGTGGCGACGCGGGCCTTGCGCGAGCGGGCGGATTTGTTTGAGAAGGCCTCCACGTTCACGGGCCGCACACGCGAGCGCATGCGGGCCATCGGTTTCGCATGCTGCCAGTTCGCGGTGGCGCACCGGGATTTTTTTCACGTCGAACTGATGCTGCGCTCGAACAGTTTTTGGGGCCGGGCCTCGGAGGGTCGGAAGCGATTGCACGCCGTCCAGGCGGGACGCCTGTTTCAAATCGTCAGCAGCATCGTCAACGAAGCCGTCCGTCTGGAGGATTTGCCTCCCCGCGCCTCGCCGCAGGAGGTGACCTTCAGCCTGATCTCGGTGACCATGGGGAGTCATATCGCGGCGATGGAGCCGGACATTCAAATGATCTGCTCGATCAAGGATCCGATCGCTGCCGTGCGGCGGAACCAGGATTTGGTCTGCGACGGCTGGGGGTGGAAACCGCTGCTGAAGGATTGGGATTACGCCTCCACCGACCGCCGCATCAAGGCTCAAGTGTTTCCGGAGGCATCATGGTTTCGAGCGTGAAAAATATGACTTGTGGTCAAGAATTCGTTGGGGTCGTGCGGGTATGAATTTTGTCGCCCTGCGCATGCTCACGGGCGATCGCGCCAAGTATCTGGGGCTGATTTTCGCCATCGCCTTCAGCACCTTCCTGCTCGAGAACCAGACGAGCATCTTCGCCGGCATCCTGAGCCGGACGGCCAGCCAGATCAAGGATGTGCCCGAGGCGAGTGTCTGGGTGATGGATCCGGCCACGCAGTATTTCGAGGAGACCAAGCCCTTGAAAGAGACGGATCTCTTGCGCGTTCGCGGAGTCGAGGGAGTGGAGTTTGCCGTCCGCCTGTTCAAGAGCAATCCGGTGGCGCGCACCGCCTCCGGACGTTTCTCCCAGACCGTGGTCATGGGTTTGGACGATGCCACCTTGATCGGGGTGCCGCGGACCATGGTGCTCGGGAGCTGGGAGCGTCTCAACGAGCCCGACGCGGTGGTGATCGATCGAGCGGGCTACGCGTTGCTGTTTCCAGGCGAGCCGCTGGAGCTTGGCCGAAGGTTGGAGATGAACGACCACCAGGCCCGCATTGTTGGGATTTCGGAGGCCAAGCCTCCTTTCGTGAATTTTCCGGTATTGCACGCCCGCTACAGTGTTGCGGTGCAGTTCCAGGGGCGGGAGCGCCAACAGATGTCCTTCGTCGTCGGACGCCCGGTGCCGGGACTTTCGGCTGAAACACTGGCTCGCCGCCTTGAGGAGCGCACGGGTTTGCGCGCCCGCACGTCCCATGAATTCAGCTGGGACTGCATCCTTTATTACATGAAGCACACTGGAATCCCGGTCAATTTCGGCATCACCATTTCGATCGCGGTCATTGTTGGACTGGTGGTGTCCGGCCAGACCTTCTACCTCTTCACGGTGGAGCATTTGAGGCAGTTTGGAGCCCTTAAAGCGATCGGCGTTTCCGACCGGCGTTTGGCCGGCATGATCATGCTCCAGGCGGCCATGGTGGGATTCATCGGCTTTGCGCTGGGCACCGGAATGGCCGCGTTGTTCTTTGAGTTCTTCAGCCGGCAACTTCCGACGCGAGGCATCATCCTCATGTGGCAAAACGTGGTGGGAGTGGGCGTGTTGATGCTCCTGGTCGTCCTCGCGGCGAGCCTCTTGAGTTTGAGAAGGGTGTGGGTGCTCGAACCTGCCGTGGTGTTTCGAGGCTGAAACCGCTTTCCGAATGCACCTTCAGGATTCCAACACCCGCGCCGTTCGTTGTTTCGATCTGAAGAAATTCTTTGGCGACGGAGACGCCCGCATCGAGGCTCTGCGCGGAGTGAACTTTGAGGCCCAAGCGGGGCAGTTGACCTTTCTGGTGGGCCCGAGCGGATGCGGGAAGACCACCTTGATCTCCGTCATCACGGGCCTGCTCGAAGCGAGCGGCGGCCATGTCGAGTTGTTCGGCGAGAACATCGCGAATCGTTCCGCGCACGAACGCATCGTCTTTCGCCGCCAGTCCCTGGGCTTTGTCTTCCAGCAATACAACCTCCTTCCCGCGTTGACCGCCGCCGAAAATGCGGCCGTCCCCCTGCTCGCTGCCGGAGTGCCACGCCGCGAGGCCGTGGATCGCGCCCGGGCCATGCTTTCCCGCCTGGGACTCGAGAATCGGGCGTCATCCATGCCGTCCAAACTGTCCGGAGGCCAGCAGCAGCGTGTCGCGCTGGCGCGGGCGCTTGTGCATGAACCCCGGCTGATCGTTTGCGACGAGCCCACCGCTGCCTTGGATCATGTCACGGGAGAAAGGGTCATGGAATTGCTCGTCGGGTCAGCCGTCGTTCCAGGCCGGGCCGTTATCGTGGTGACGCATGACAACCGCGTCTTTCATTTCGCCCACACCATCGCGCATATGGACGACGGTCGCATCACCAGCGTCGAAGGCGGTCTGCCCTCTGTTTCCAACTCCTTCTCTCTATGAAGCACTTCCTGCTGCCGCTCTTCGCCGCGGCCATCCTGGCTCTCGCCACGTTTTCTGTGGTCCGAACCCAGCCCGCCAAGCTCGCTGCCGAACCGTCTTCTCCGCCGCCGCGAGCGGAGTTTACGCACCGAGTCGCCGCCGTGGGGATCGTCGAGCCTGTCTCGGAAAACATCTCCTTGGCCTCCCATTTGCCCGGGGTGGTGGAGGAGGTCTTGGTGCAAACCGGGGATGAAGTGGCGAAAGGCCAGGCGCTGGTCAAACTTGACACCCGCACGCTGAAAGCCGAGTTGGCCGAGCGTGAGAGTGATCTCGCGTTGAAGCGGGCGGCGGTGCTTTCAGCGCTGGCCCGGGTCCGGAAGGCGGACTCAGGCTATGAGGATGCCAAGCGGCACTGGCAGTTCGCGAACGCCCTGAAGGATTCCCGGAGCCTCAGCGCGGAGGAGCTGTCGAGGCGAAAGGGTGCGATGGAGGTGATGGAAGCCGAGCGTGAAGCGGCGGAAGCGGAGGTCGGTTGGGCGCGGGCCGCGGAGGGTTTGGTGATGGTGGCGCTGAACAAGGTTCGGGTGGAATTGGAACGAAGTACCGTGACCGCTCCCAGGGCTGGACGTGTGCTTCAGTTGCGCATCAGGGCGGGGGAGTTTGCGCCCGCCGGCCCGGCCGCCGATCCGTGGCTGGTTTTGGGTGATGTCTCCGTTCTGCACGTTCGCGCCGACGTGGACGAGCACGAGGCCTGGCGGGTTAAGCCAGGCGCGCGGGCGGTGGCGCAGGTGCGCGGCAATGCGGCCTTGAGTTTTCCAGCCGCCTTCATCCGATTCGAACCGCTGGTGGTGCCGAAACGCTCGCTCACGGGATCCAGTTCAGAGCGCGTGGACACTCGGGTGCTCCAGGTGATTTACCGGGTGGACGCGCCGACTTCCTCTTTGATTGTCGGTCAACAGATGGATGTCTTCATCGAAGCCGATCCCATTCCGGGATCCGCGAACTCTTCCCGCGCCGCAACGAGTTTATGAAGCAACCCGCGACTTGGGTGATGATCGTTTCCGTGCTTGCGCTCGCGGCGGGTTGCCGGGTGGGCGAGATGGATGTCAGGCCCGCATCAAACTTGCCGGCTCGTTTCATCGAGAGCGGGAGCGCCTTGGCGGAGGAGGCGCGGGCTCCGGACCAAGGGTTGGAGTGGTGGAAGGTGTTTCGCGACGCCGAGTTGGACGCACGAATGGCGCGGGTGCTGGAGGCCAACCACGATCTGCGTTTGGCGGGCGCGCGTTGGGAGGAGGCGAGAGCGGCGGCGGGATTGGCGCGGACTCCGCTTCATCCCAAACTGGATGGCGCGGCGCAGACCGGCCGCTCACGATTGAGCGGGGAGTCGCTCAACGGCAGGCAAATCCGCCAGGCGGGGCAACCGCTCGAGAACAATCTGTTTCACGCGGGAGTGGATGCGAGTTGGGAGATTGATGTCTTCGGAGCGGTTCGTTGGGGTGCCGAAGCGGCGAGCGCGGATTGGGAGGTGGCCGAGGAACATCGACGCGACGTCCAGATTCAGGTGCTGGCGGAAACGGGGCTGGCGTGGGTTGATTATGGTGCCGCGACTCGCTTGTCGAAGCTGGCCCGGGATCACGCCCGGGTTCATGAATCGACGCTCGCGCTCGCCTCGGATCGGCGCCGGGCCGGGGTGGGAACTGAGTTGGACGAGGCACGGGCTCAAGCGCAATGGCATTCCACCCAGGCCCGAATCCCTGAACTCGAAGAGCAAGCCCGGCGAGCTTGGCACCGTTTGGCGGTCCTGGAGGGCCGGCCGGCCTCAGCGACGGAGCCCTCAGAACCGTTGAGCCCCACTCTTGCTCAAACTGAATTGAGGGTTCCGATCGGATTGCCTTCCGAACTTTTGCAGCGCAGGCCCGACGTGCGGAAGGCGGAGCGGGAGCTGGCCGCCGCCACCGCCCGAGCGGGATTGGCGCGGACGGAATGGTTTCCACGGTTTTACCTGACCGGTGCCGCCGGACTCGAGAGTGTGGAAGCCTCGGATTTTTTGGACGGAGGGAGCCGGTTTTGGTCTTTGGGACCCTCGATTCGCTGGCCGATTCTCCACGCAGGGAGGATCCGGCGTCATGTGGAAATCCAGGACGCTCGGAGAGGCCAGGCCTGGATTCGTTATGAACAGGCGATCGCCAAGGCTTTGGAAGACGTGGAGACGGCATTGGTGGGATTCGGTCGCGAGCAGGAAAGAAACCACATGCTGCGGGAAGCCGGGAAAGCGGCAGCCCTGGCCTCACGGCTGGCTTCGGATCGTTACGAGGCCGGTGTCACGGGTTTTCAGGACGTCTTGGAAGCGCAGCGAGTGGACTTGGAAGCCCAGGCTGGAGTAGTGGAAAGCGATCAAACTTTGGCCAAGCACTTGATTCGATTATACAAGGCGCTTGGCGGAGGCTGGAGTCCTGTTTCCACCGCGGCATCGCATGGAGCCAAAGGATCCAACGGACTGCCGCTTGATTTGCCATCCGATCCCCAGTAGAGCCGCCAAAACCAACCGCGCCTTCTTCGAACCCCACGGGCTCATGCGGCGACTGAGAACACGTCAACCAACTCTGGAATAGGCTCTCCATGCTCCAGTCGATCTGCCATCACCCGTAAAGCCAGCGCCGGGATTGGAGGTCAGAAGTCCGCTGGATGCGGGGTGACGCGATTTCAGCTCCAGTCTCCTCGGGCCAACCACGTCGTCACGCTGTCCACGCTGAGGTGCCGTGAACGGCGCGCTCCGAAGGTCACGGCTTCACGCCGGGTTCGAACCATGAGTGGAATCACCGAAGTTCATGAAAACAGCGAAGAGGGAAATGGGGCAAGATTTCGATCATCTGCAAGATCTCTGTCCCCAGGGAATTCACGCCGTCCCCAGAGAACTTACGCCCTCCTTGCGATTTCTTCTTAGCGGCGAGGTGGCGTCGAGGTCGCGGCGCGGATCGCGGCTTTTACCTCTTCGGAGCCGTCATTCCGGTCGGGAATCTTGGCGCCGGCCGCCAGCAACTGTGTGACCACGCCCACGTAATCCCCCGACTTGCAGTGCCAGCCGTGCTGCGAGCCGTGAATAGCCCAACCGAGTGGCGTGCTGGCGAAATCGGCATCCCTGGCTTCGAGCGGCGGATTGTATCGAAGGAGAACGCGGGCCATGTCCGCGTTGCCATGAAAACTCGCCCAATGCAACGGCGTGGCGCGATGCTGTCCCAATGCGTCGATGGGCAAACCCGCTTCCAGCATGAGGCGCACGGCGTCGGTTTTGTTGTTGCGCGCGGCGTGGGCGACATGGCGGCGATAGGCTTCGGACAATCGCGCGGTGAGTCCGGGATGCTCGCCCAACAACGCTCCGACGGCATCCTCGTTCCCCGCCCAGCAGGCGACGATCAGTCGCACTTCGACAGAACTGCGTTCCTGAAGCAACCGCGCGACATCCACGTGGCCGAATCGTTCCGCCACTTCGTGCGGGGATGCGTGCCAGCCAAGTGTCCATTGATAAATCGTTCCTCCTGACCTTGATCGGGATTTAGGGAAGAACTCGTCCGTAACCCGCAGATGGATGCAGCCGGGGTCCGCGTCGAGATGCCGTCGGGTCAATGCCAAGTCACCCAGCGAGGCGGCCATGAGCAGGTCGGTTCGACATCCGCGCTGCACCAGGAACCGCGCGATGTCCTGGCGGTCGCTGAGCATGTATTGGGCTGGGGTCGATTCGTGGTCCACGTCACGCGCGTCGATCTCCGCGCCGTGATCGAGGAGAAAGGCCGCGATCTCGACGGTACTGGCGAAATGCAGGGGAGTTTGGCCATCGCCTCCGCGGGCATGAACCAACGCCGGGTCGGCCTCGACCCGTTCCCGCAGTTTCTCCAAGAAGCCGAGCCGGGCGGCAGCGTGAACATCGATGACCGCTCCGCGCTGGATCGCGTAGTTCGCGAGTTCTGGCGGCGCTTGGTCCAGCAACCCGAATCCGCCGGCCCACCAACGGCTCCGGGCGTTGATGTCCGCGCCGGCCTCCAGCAAGACGTCCAGCATGGCGCGACTGCGTACATTGAGGAGGGGGGGCGAATCGAACGGACCGATGGGGTCATTAATGCGGGCTTTGAGGGCGGGGTGACGCTCGAGCACGAGGCGCAGCAAGGCCGCATCGTCCTCCTTGAAGGCTTCGTGGCATAACTCCATCGGATCGCCCGAATCGAGCCGCACGGCTTCGACGTGTTCCTTGAGCTTGGTCCAACTTTCAAAGCCGTATTCGCGGGCGATGACGCATTGAGCGTTCGCGAGCGAGATTGACGGGGCGGGGTGAGGCGCGTCGGGAACATCTTGCCCGCTTTGAGAGCTTTCACGAAACCGCCGCGCTGCGGACGGATCGCCGGCACGGTATGAACGGAGGAGATCTTTGGCCTGATTCTTGAGGTGCTCAAGATTGGGCCGCGGAGGAAGCGACTGGGGCATGGAACCTTTCTGCTATCGCCTGGAGTCCGCGAACAGGCAGCATCAAGGTTGTCATGTTGACGACATGGGCAGGTGGGCTAAGCCCTTTCCGCGGACCGGGACGCGTCCTAAACGCGCGGATAGCAAGCCAGAGCTGTGGAAGGGTGTCAAGGCAGCCCGGCTGAGTTCCCTTTCCATCCGTGCATCCCGATGTTGTTGGTAGGGCGGGCCTGTCCCAGCCCGCCGCCCACTGGATGCAAAACATCATGCTCCGGCGGCGCGCCGGGACGGACGCGCCCTACCTGCATCACCGGCAACATCGGGATGCGCCGCCTTTCCATTCTGTCTGACTTCCGGAATCAAGTCCTCGGTCTATCCGTGAAAAATTCGCGACATCCGCGGTTGGAAAAAGCCTGGCAGGCCTCGAAATCGAGGCTTCGATGCACTCCACTCATGTGTTTTGTGGTTGAAACACGAGAAAGCCCATTGACCGGGGATGGCGCGGATAGCGAAGGTGGGACATTCAAGATCTCCGTCCCTAGCCGATCTTCGCATCGCCCGGCCCAACCGCGGGTGTGGTCAGCGCCAACCCATCATCATCGGCAGGGCGAGGTTCCACCCCAGCCCTGATTTCTCCGCAGGATCCAAGAACGCCAATTGAGCTGCTCACCTACCCTAAAGAATCATTCGCCTGCACGCGTGTTGACGGAGTGACGACTCGCTCGATCACCCGGGTTGAGGATTGTCCAGGGCTCGGGTGGAACCTCGCCCTCCCGATCACGATGACGCGCTAACTCCGGTCCACTTGACTCACGTTCACCCTCGATGGTTCGGCTGTTGAGGTCAACGGCATGGGGTACGCCAAGCGCACTCCGCTCCCAGTCTCTGCGTCCTTCGCGGCCTCTGCGCGCGGAAAAGCAAAAGGCCTCGCACCCAACCCGCGACGAACGCAATGGAAACCAGCGTGATCTCGAACCGGCAAAGCGGAACCACGACGGCCGAGGTCATCGCGAAGTCCTAGGCGGTTTGAGCGGCGTTGTTCCAGGAGGTGGACGGCTCTCACGGAGGCACAGAGACACGGGGAGAAAGCATCCGAAGCCCGTCTCGTTCACCGGTTCAAGCATGCTTCCCCTCTCTCCGTGCCTTCGTGGTTCCGTGAGATACCCTTCCTGCTCTGTCTCATCATTCGATTCGAAGGTTGGGATCACCGAGCCCGAGAACTTTGCCCCCAGCGAACTCCTCGGCCCAATCACGTCGTCAAGCTGTCCACGGTGAGGCGCCGTGAACGGCGCGCTCCGAGATCAAGATCAACACCCCTCCGCGAAGGTGTCAAATCGCTCTTGGGCATCCGAGTCGCTGACGATTCGTCCAAAGCGCTTGAGGGGCGATGATGCCGCGAGGGGTGATGAACCCGGTGATCAGCGCGCCCGGGGTGACATCGAAGCCCGGATTGAGGGCTCTACTGCCAGGGGCGGCGATTCGGACTTGAGTCCGTCCTGTCCTGCGGTTCCATCCCCAGGCGCTGAGGACTTCCTCGGGGTCGCGTTCCTCGATCGGGATTTGGGCGCCGTTTTCCAGTTGCCAATCGAGCGTTGAGAGGGGAATGGCGACGTAGAAGGGGATGCCATGGCGGTGGGCGAGCACGGCTTTGGTGTAGGTGCCGATTTTGTTGGCCGCGTCTCCGGTGCGGGCCACGACGCGGTCGCTGCCAACGATCACGCAGTCGATTTGACCACGTTGCATGAGGTATCCGGCCGCATTGTCGGCGATCACGGCGTGTTCGACACCGTGTTGCCCGAGTTCCCATGCGGTGAGGGAAGCGCCCTGGCAGCGGGGTCGGGTTTCGTCGCAAAAGACGACGAAGCGCCGGCCGCGGCGATGGGCTTCGTAGATCGGGGCGGTGGCGGATCCGACATCAACGAACGCCAGGGCGCCCGCGTTGCAATGGGTCAGAATGCGGTGCCCGTTCTTGACCAGTTGAGCTCCATGCCGGCCGAGTTCGAGACAGTGGTGGACGTCCTCATCCGCAAACGCCTCCGCCAAGGTGAGCGCGAGTTCGGTGAAGTGGATGGGGGAATCCGCGCTTTCGAGTTCCGCCAGCATGCTGTTCATGGCGTTGACGGGATCGACGGCGGTGGGGCGCGCTTGGGCGAGAGCGGCACACACCTTCAAGGCGTCCTTTCGCAGTCCGGCAAGGGTCTTAGCGCGGGAGGCGCGGATGCCTTGGGCGAGTCCGAAAGCTGCGGTGGCGCCGATGGCGCCGGCGCCGCGCACGACCATATCGCGGATGGCCCGGGCGGTGTGGCGAAAGTCCGAGGTGCGGTGGAAGGCCAGTTGATGGGGGAGCAGGCGTTGATCGATGAGGATCACCTCGTTGCGGCGGGCGTCGAATCGAACGGTGCGAATGTCCCGGGGTTGGCCGCGGAGGCGGACGCGCATGGAGCTTACCAGAGGAAGGAAGTTTGTTCGGCGAGCAGACGGTTCCCGTCCCACAGGGAGGCACGCCACGCGGAGACTTCGCGGGCTTGAGCGAAGGCGTCACCTTCCAGGGTCAGCGAAGTCCAGGTGCGCCGGAATCTCTTGGGTTGCCAGTCGCGTTCGAGGATTTGGGTGGAACCGTTTCCCAGGCGCAGTTCCATTTTCAATTTCAGGGGACCTGATCCTGAGGCGGAAGGGCGTGGGGAGAGCAGGATGTCGTAGCGCAGGGCGGAACAGCGTTCAGGGTTGCGCCGGAGTTCGGCCTGGTAAGCATCCCTTTCGAAAAGGCTGGGGGACAGGGCGGCGCGGCCTTGTTGATCCAGGAAATGCGGCAGCACTTTCAGGATGGGAGATTTGCCGGTGGGCGAAGGGGTTTCCGCCTGGGCGGCGTAGGCAGTCCCTGCGATGAGACTCCAGAGGCCGAGAATGATGCTGATCCGGAGCATGATTTCAGAGGACGTTCCCGGTCAGGCGCGCGTAGGCTTCCAAATATTTGTCACGAGTCTGGATGACGACATCCTTGGGAAGCGCGGGTGCGGGAGGGAGTTTGTTCCAGCCGATTTGTTCGAGATAATCACGCACGTATTGCTTGTCGAAACTCGGCTGGCTGGTGCCGGGCGTGTAGAGGTTGACGGGCCAGAAACGGCTGGAATCGGGGGTTAAGGCTTCATCGATCAGGATCAAGTGGCCCTGGAAAAGTCCGAATTCGAATTTGGTGTCGGCGATGATGATGCCGCGTTTGATGGCGTATTCGCGGGCCAGGCTATAGAGCTTGAGGCTGGCTTCTCTGGCTTGTTCGAGCAAAGTGCGATCCATCAGGCTCCCTGCCTGCTCGAAGGAGATATTCTCGTCGTGTCCGGTTTGGGCCTTGGTCGCGGGAGTGAAGATGGGTTCGGGAAGTTCCGCGGATTCTGCCAGGTCTTCGGGAAGAGGGATGCCGCAGACGGTGCCGGAGCGCCGGTATTCTTTCCATCCCGAGCCGGCCAGATAACCCCGCACGACACACTCGATGGGCAGCGGTTGGGCCTTTTCGACGATCATGGAACGGTCCACGAGCGAGGGATCGATTTCCTGAATGACGGACTCTGGGGATTTTCCAGCGAACTGAGCCCGATGGTTGGGGATGATCCCAGCGGTTTTGTTGAACCAGAAGTGGGAGATTTGACTCAGGACTTCGCCTTTGCGGGGGATGCCGGTGGGCAGAATGCAATCGAACGCGGAGATACGGTCGGTGGCGACGAACAGGAGGTGATCCCCCAGTTCGAAAATCTCCCGAACTTTGCCGCCGCGCAGTTTCTTCAAGCCGGGCAGCGTCAGCTCCAGCAGCGGTTCATCGCACATTGGTGGAGAGACTATGGGGAGGCGCATCGACTGAAGCAAGGCTCATGAAGATCCTTGTCACGAATCCCGGATCATGACCGAGCCGTCATGGGCTCGGTCATGATCCGGGCGGGGTGATCCATCGAAACTTGAGAATGGCCTTTGCCGCCCAGATCCTGCGAAAGTCCGATGCGGATCACCTGCCGTTTCCAGGTTTAAGCTTCAGTGTTTCATGAGTGATTCGATCTCCTCCGGTTCGATGGGTATCGTGGCCATGAGGTTGGTATTTCCATCGCGTCCGACCAGGATGTCATCCTCCAGGCGAATACCAAAGCCTTCGTCCGGAATGTAAATGGCGGGTTCCACGGTCATGACCCATCCGGGTTGTACGGGTTCGGTGGTGAACCCCACGTCATGGACGTCCAATCCCAGAGGATGGCCTAGTCCGTGCATGAAATAGCGTTTGAACGCCGGCTGTTCGGGCGATTGTTTACGGATGTCGGAGGCGGTGATGA
>VHDF01000023.1 GCA_016871495.1 Verrucomicrobiota bacterium
GGCGGCCTTTTGTCGTGAAGCGGTCCGACTGTGAGAACACGAAGCTTCTGCCCCGCGGGAGGACACTTCCGCGAGCTTGGGTGGCCGACCTAGCGTTTCCCTGGAGATTTCATGCAGTTTTCCTGACAGGAAAAATCAGAGATTTCCATGCACCCAGGCTTACCCGTGGATTTGGGGAGGGGAACGTTGACGGGCACAGCGCCCAATTACACGTATACGCCTTCCCTCAACACCAGTGGGGCGGATTCCTTCACCTTCAAAGTGACCAATGGCACCTTGGAATCCGATCCGGCCACCGTCTCGCTGACGGTGACTCCGGTCAACGATGCCCCCACGGTTACCGCCATTGGGCCGCAATCCGTACGGGTCGGCCAGTCGACCGCGGAGATCGCTTTCACCATCGGGGATGTGGATGATGCGGTATCGTCCCTCGACGTTCAGGTGCAATCCAGCAACGAAACCATTATGCCGCTCACTCAGATCACGCTGGGGGGCTCTGGAGCATCTCGTACCATTCGTCTGTCCGCCGCCGCGGCCAATCCCCTGGGGTCGGCCATCATCACCGTCCTTGCCGTCGACCCCCATCTGGCCGATTCCCCACAAACGTTCACCGTCACCGTGGTTCCCGATAATAACCCTCCCACCCTTTCGACCCCCGCGGCGCAAACGACTCCGGAGGATCAGGTGCTGGCAGTGCCGTTCAGTGTTGGAGATTCCGAGACACCCGTTGAGGCACTGACCACGGTGGCGCATGCTTCGGATACAACCCTGGTGGCCAATTCGGATCTGACCATTTCGGGAACCGGGGCAGATCGAACTCTGTCGATCAAGCCGCAACCGAACAAGAGCGGCACCCTCAGCATTACTTTGAGCGTGACTGACGGACAAGCCGCGACGGTCAGCGCGACTTTCTTGCTGACGATTACCCCTCAAAACGACCCGCCCATCCTGTTCGATCCTGGCGCACAGGCGGTCTTTGAGGACACGACCCTCACGGTTCCCCTGACGCTGCTGGACATCGATTCCCCCGAATCCAGTTTGACGTTGTCCGCAACCAGCCCGGTCGATTTTGGAATTCCTTCATTGGAGGTTTCAGTCCAAGGCTCCGGCCCCTTCCGCACGCTACAGATTACCCCGGCTCCAAACCGATTCGGGCACAATACGGTGACGCTCAAGGCCTCGGATGGCGCTGCGACCACGACGTTGATCATTCCGGTGCGGGTGGATGCGGTTTATGATCGCCCGGTCTTGCATCCGATTGGCGATCAACGCACACGTGAGAACACGCCGATCATTCTCCCGGTGAGCTTTTCCAGCTTGGACGCGCCCATCTCATCTTTGCGCATCGTTCCCACCACTTCGAACGAGGCATTGTTTCCCGCGGGCTCCATCACCGTTGCACCCCGCCTCGACCAAGCGGTGTTCACTCCCGCCGCCGGTCTCTCGGGTTCGGCTCTTGTCGATTTCACGCTGATGGACGAGGTGGGTGCGGCTTCCTCGGTTCATTTTACCGTCACCGTCTCGCCGATTAACGAGCCCCCGACCCTCACCAGTTTCGCGCCGCTCACGATTGCCGAGGGACAAGCCTCCGCGCCGATCCCCTTCACGGTCGGCGATACCGATCATCCTTTGGAAGTTCTGTTTGTTTCAGCAGGGACTGATAATTCCGCGCTCTTTCCGCCCGGATCGGTCAGGGTCGATGGTGCCGGGGCCAGTCGCAGCCTCACCTTGACGCCGGCGGTTCTGGGTGGAGGACGGGCTCGGGTGACCGTGGTGGTGGACGATGGTGTGGACCCGGTGAGTCAGTCTTTTGAGGTGGACGTGACCCGTGTCAATCAACCGCCTGAGGTATCTTCGCTGTCAGTCGGTCTGGTTCGTGTTTCTGGCCCGGCAGGGGGAGTGATCAGGCTCGACTCGACGTTCCTCATCTTCGACCGGGAGACTCCTTTGGATGACTTGTTCCTGCTTTCCTCCTCAGGCGACAGTTCGATTGTGAGCCAGGTGAGCGTTGCTCCCGGGCCGGATCCGTCTTCGCGCAAAATGGACCTGCGCTTGGGCAGTCGGAGCGGGCGGACCACGCTCTCGCTTCTGGTCCGCGACGAAGGGGGATTGACCGCGCGATTTTCCTTCGATGTGGAAGTGATTTTGAGCGGTGGCACAACCCTGGCGAATCCAGGTCGCGATTTCCAAGGCGACGGGAGTGCCAGTTTTTTGCTGCAAAGCGACACCGGCGAGCTCGCGGCTTGGTTTTTCCGCGGAGCGGTCCTGGCCGGGGGCGATTTCTTCCAACCTTCCCCTCTGGTGGATCCATCATGGAAACTGCTCAGCGCTGCGGGTTTCGATGCAGATGGCAAGCCGGACCTCCTTTTTCAACATCCTACCGGCAGTGGCGCGGTTTGGCACATGGAGGGCATGACGCTGCGGGAGGGGGGCGCTTCCCTGTTAACCCCGGCCTCGCCGCTGGCCGCGGAGTTTCGAGTTTCGGCCACGGGCGACTTTAATGGTGACGGTCACCCCGACTTGATCTTCCAGCATGCCGGGGATGGCTCGCTGCAAGTGGCTCACCTGAACGACACAACCTTGCTTTCCACCGCGGCGTTGGTGCCGGATCGCGCCGCCGAACCAGGCTGGTTGGTCAAGGGTGCGGCCGACTTTGATCGGGACGGAAAACCCGACTTGCTGCTCGCCCATCCTGACGGGCGGGCCGCGCTTTGGTACATGGACGGAAGGACGCTCGTGCGCGGTTCGTTGCTCTTTGCATCGCCGGGAACCTCACTCTTGCCGGTCGTCACGGATTATAATGGTGACGGAAGTCCCGATCTGGTTGAACAAGATGCCCTCGGCCAGCTCGCCGTGCGCCTCATGAACGGCGAATCCCTCCTGACCCGGCTTCCGGTGGCGGTCATGCTGCCTGGACCGTCCTGGTCAATCGTGGGGCCGCGCTGAGCGGCAATCAAAGACCGAAAAGATCCAATTGCGGAGGCGGGCTTAAATCCCTGAGCTTCTGCCGTTCGGCTCGGTGCTTGGCGGATTGACGCACGTTGCCTTCGGGTGTGAGTTCCGAGGCTTCGAGATTGGCCAGAATCTCCTTGGCTCTCTCGATCACCGGTTTCGGCACGCCCGCCAGGCGCGCCACATGAATGCCATAGCTCTTGTCCGCCCCTCCTTCGATGATCTTGCGTAAAAACACGATCTGATCATTCCATTCGCGCACCGCCACATTCAAGTTGCGGACCCTTGCCAGCTTTCCTGCCAATTCCGTGAGCTCGTGATAGTGCGTTGCGAACAAGCACTTCGCCCCCACTTGATTGTGAACGTGTTCGACAATCGACCAAGCCAGACTCAGTCCGTCGAAGGTGCTCGTTCCTCTCCCGATCTCGTCCAGGATGACCAGCGCGCTTGGAGATGCGCTGTTCAGGATCTGGGCGGTTTCGCTCATTTCCACCATGAACGTTGACTGACCTCGACCGAGGTCGTCGCTGGCACCGATGCGCGTGAAAATACGGTCCACCAGATCGATTCGCGCGGAGTCGGCCGGGACAAAGGACCCGGTGTGCGCCATGATCGCCAGCAGCGCCACTTGGCGGATGTAGGTGCTCTTGCCGGCCATGTTTGGACCGGTGATCAGCGCGATCTGGCGTTGCGCGGGATCGAGATCCGTGTCGTTCGGCACAAAACGATCCGCCACCACGGATTGCTCCAGAACCGGATGCCGCCCTTCTGCGATCAACAAGATGCCCTCCTCGCCCACCTTCGGACGGCAATACCGATGAAGTCTGGCATTCTCGGCGAAGGTCGCGAGCACGTCCAACTGCGCCAGGGAGGACGCGGTTCCTTGAATCGCCGAGAGCATTCCGAGCACTCGTTCCCGAAGCTGAAGGAAAAGCTCGTACTCCAGCTTGGTGGATCGCTCTTGAGCTCCCAGGATCTTTCCCTCCATCTCTTTCAGTTCCGGTGTGAAATAGCGCTCGCCGTTCGCGATGGTCTGCTTGCGAATATAGTGCGGAGGCACCTTGTCCAAGTGAGTTTTCGTCACTTCGAGGAAGTAGCCAAAAACGGAATTGAAGCGAATCTTCAGGGACGGAATCCCGGTCTTCTCGATTTCCTCCTGTTGCAAGCGGGCGATCCACTCCTTGCCGTCCCGTCCGGCCCGCCGCAATTCATCCAAATCGGAAGAGAAGCCATCCTTGATCATGCCGCCTTCTTTCACGGCCAGGGGGGGATCATCCACCAGGCCCCGGCGCAAGGCGTCCGCGAGTTCGGGCAAGTCGGCCACGCCTCCGGCGAGTTCCGCAAGAAGCGGTTCGAGCGGTTGGGGGGCGTCGGTGTCTTGGGGCGGGGGGAGGGGTAGCGCCAGGGCCCGGTTCGGGTCGGGCTGCGAGAGCAAGTCGCGGAGCAAGGCGGTCAACCGCGGCGCCTGCTCCAGCGCTCCCCGTAACGCCACCAGGTCGCGAGCGTTTCCGGTGCCCATGCTCAACCGATTGACCGTTCTTTCCAGATCCCGCACTTCCTTCAACGTCAGACGAAAATCTTCCAGAATGCGTGGTTGATTCATCCATGCCTCAACGGCGTCCTGACGGCGTTCGATGGGGATGCGGGATGACAACGGTTGCACGAGCCATTCCCGCAGTTTTCTGGCGCCCATCGGTGTCACGCACCGATTCATGGATTGAAACAACGAGGATCCGCGCGGGGAATCGGGATGGAGCGGATCGAGAATCTCCAGGTTCCGCAAGGAAACCGAATCCAGCACGAGGAAATCGCTGTTCACGTAAAACGTGAATCGCGTGAGATGCCGGATGTCCCGCCGCAGATGGTGGGTGAGGTAATGGAGCACCCCACCGGCGGCGCCGACGGCCGAAGGGCTGCTCCTCAAGCCAAAACCATCCAGGCTGCCCACTTTAAAATGATCCAGCATCGTGAACGATGCGTTCTCGGGGGCAAAAACCCAGTCGTCGTACGGCGTCAGACAGCGATACTCCGCCCGCAAGGTGTCGGCGAGTGAAGCGGCGGTCGATGGAACCACGATCTCCGAGGGTTTCAGCCTCTCCAGTTCCCCGAGCAAGGCTGGCGTGTCCGGGACGACCGTGGCGCGAAAATCGCCCGTGGTCAGATCCACCACCGCGAGGCCGATGCCTCCGCGCCCGGGGGAGACGGAGGCGAGAAAGTTGTTGCGCTCCGGTTGGAGCATTCTTTCGTCAAAATGAGTTCCCGGGCTCAGGATTTGAGTCACCTCACGCTTGACCAACTGGCCGGGCTTCGCCTCTTCCACTTGATCGCAGATCGCCACTTTGTGTCCCGCCTTGAGGATTTTGGCAATATAGCCTCCCGCGGCATGGTAGGGTATGCCGCACATGGGAGCGTCGCCCCGCTTGGTCAGGGCGACTCCCAAAATCGACGCGCCCAACACCGCGTCATCGAGGAACATCTCGTAAAAGTCTCCCAATCGAAAGAGCAGCAGGGCCTCTTTCGGCAGTTCCCCTTTGACCCGGCGGTACTGGGCCATCATGGGCGTGAGTTGAGGCTCGTCAGGCATGACCCTCCTTGACCGAATGCGTTTCTTCTCCCGTTCCCGGCAGGCAACTTTTGCGAAAGCGTCAGGCCGGTGCGCGGCTCGGACTTGCGCCGGGGAGCGGTGCTGGTTCAGGCATCAAGCCAGTTTCTTCAGCTTGGTCACCCGGCCCGTGGCCACCCACTCCACCACGAAAATGTTTCCTTGCGAGTCAAAACAAGCGTCGTGCGGGTGAATGAATTTGCCTGGCTGCCAGCGTCCGGGCTCCGAGCGGATTTTGAAACCATCGAGAACTTGCTTGCGCCACTCCGGGTCTTCGCCTAGGTGGGCGATCACCTGATTGTCTCGGTCGAACAAGGTCACCCGTGCGTGGAGATCGGGACACAGCAAAACGTCGCCCTTCGTGTCCAGATGAGCCGGAAAAAGCAGACCCTCAACCAGGCTGACGAACGTCCCATCCGGCTGAAAATACTGGAGCCGCGCGTTCGCCCGGTCGCACACGCAAAGCAGATTCTTGCGATCGTCCCACCACAATCCGTGAGGAGTCTTGAACTCGCCAGGCTTGGTGCCGGTTCCGCCCCAAGTCTGGAGCCATTTTCCTTTCGCGTCGAAACGATGGATGTAGTTCGAACCATAACCGTCACCGACGAAAAATCCACCATCCGGGGCGAATGCCACATTGGTGGGGACAAAATTCTTTCCTTCTTTATAAACTCCCGGCTCTCCCGGCGTGGCGCATGCCCAAACGATGTCGCCTTTCAGGGTTGTCTTGGTGACGAGCCGTTGGCGCGTCGAACACAGGTAGAGGAATTCCTCCGATCCCTCCTTGCGCAGATCGATACCATGCCCCCCGCCATGGTATTCCTCCCCAAAACTGCGCACGTATTGTCCTTCGGGATCGAACACGACGATCGAATCTTGCACGCGTTTGGTCGGACCCGTGTTGTGTTTGATGTACACGAAACCCTGCGAATCAACGGCGACTCCGTGCGTTTCGCCCCAGGTGAGATGAGAGGGAAGTTTGCCCCAGCCATGATGGCATTCGTAGGTGTGGGAGCCCGCTCCAATGACGACCGGACGACTTCCGGATTTGTCCGTGGCCCCGAAAAGGGAGGGGAACGTGATGGCGGCGCCCGCCGCACCGGCGGAAAGGCCAAGGAATCGGCGGCGAGACCACGAGGGCGAGGATGGAGAAATCGAGGATGGATGTTTCATACGATTGACCGCGTAGGATGAGTGCAAATCTGGCAGAATCTCCGCTCGCCAGCCAACGAATTCTGAGGCGAAGGACCTTCACCCGTGTATCCCGATGTTGTTGGTAGGGCGGGCCTGTCCCAGCCCTCCGCCCACTGGATGCAAAACATCATGCTCCGGCGGCGCGCCGGGTCGGGAGACCCGGCCTGCCTGCGTTGGGAACTGTCATGGACACCGCGTGCCCTCACGCGGCGCAGATTGACGACGCGGTCGACGCCTTGATCAGAGCTTGATCTTCCGGACCAATCCGGTCAGCACCTTGCCTGGCCCCATTTCGACGAATTCATTCACCCCGAGCTCGATCAAATGGCGGATGGATTCCACCCAGCGCACGGAATGAGTGAGTTGGTTGGCGAGCAGTTCCGCCGTGCGGTCTTCGTTGTAGGGCAGGGCCTCGACGTTGGAAATGACCGGCAGGGAAGGAGCCGCGAATGTGAATCCCGCCAAGAATTCCCGGAACTGCTCGCGGGAAGGCTGCATGTAACGAGAATGAAAAGCACCGCTGACCTTCAAGGGAACAAACATGGAAGCCCCGGACGTTTCGAAGATCGTTTGAGCGCGCGTGATGTCCGCCTGCGGGCCTGAAATGACGATTTGGGTTGGAGCATTCAAGTTGGCGAGGTCGATGGTGGTCAGGCCATGATCCTGGAGCAGAACCTTCACGCGATCCTGGTCAAGCCCCACCACCGCCGCCATGCCGCCGCCCGTGGCCTGGGACATCAATTCCCCGCGTCGCTGAACCAGTTTGAGTCCTGTGGCGAAATCGAACACCCCCGCGGCCAGGAGGGCGTTGTATTCGCCGAGACTGTGGCCAATGAGGCAATCGGGGCTCTTTCCCTGGATTTGCCTGGCCTGGTAGAAACTCAACGCGTTCACGGTGAAGAGTGCCGGCTGCGTAAATTGAGTCTGCCCGAGCTTTTGAGCCGGATCATGGAGGCAAAGGTCTTGAATGGAGTATCTAAGGATGGCGTCGGCCTCCCGGGTGAGTTCAGGGAATAATTCAAAAAGTCCGGATCCCATGCCTGGCTTTTGGGAGCCTTGACCGGGGAACATCCATGCCGTTTTCATGGAAACTATTCTTCAACAACCACCCCGCCTTGGCGATCAGGAATTCGCCCGGCGAAGGGACAATCTGGCACTGCTTGCGACTGGGTGACACTCGAGGTGGGAGGGTGAAGGGTTAGGTTCGCTGGATTTCCGGGCAATCCTCGAGTTGCGCAACGGTCCGGTTCATGGCATCTCTTAAGCTCATCGGGTATAGACTCCGGCTTGAGCCGGGGTTGAAATTGACAGCATTGGCAGACTCAAGTTCCAATACGACTATGACACTTGGCTTCTTATCCTTGGAATTCTGGTGGGTGATCATCCCCGGTGTGTTGCTGGGCATGTACGCTCAATTCAAGCTGATGCGTGTTTACGGTCGATACACCCAGGTAGGAAACGAGATGGGGTTGACCGGGGCCGAAGCCGCTCGCGAGATTCTCGATCGAGCGGGGATGAGGAGCATGCCTGTCCATGAGGTGGCGGGTCATTTGAGCGATCATTACGATCCGATGAAAAAGGCCCTGTTTCTGTCGTCGGAAAATTACCATGGACGCTCGCTTGCGGCCGTCGGGGTCGCCGCTCATGAAGCGGGGCACGCGTTGCAACACCAAGCGTCCTACTCCTTCTTGAATCTGCGCATGGCGATGGTTCCCATCACCAACTTCGCGTCGATGGCCTGGATGGGGATCACCGTGCTCGGATTGATTTTGGGCGGGGCGATGTTCCACAAGATGATTGGGATCGCCATCGGCATTTTCCTCGTGATCACGTTTTTTCAACTGATCACGCTTCCGGTGGAGTTCGATGCGAGCCGCCGGGCCAAAGAACAATTGATCCGGCTTGGGTTGATCTCGAATCGGGAGACCGCCGGAGTCAGCAAGGTGTTGAATGCGGCGGCCCTTACGTACGTTGCAGCTCTTGTCAGTTCCCTGCTTCAATTGCTGCAATTGGTCATGATTTCGCGGCGCAGTTCGGACCATTAATTTTTCTCGGCTGGCGGGATGGCAAGCGCCGGGGCATGATTGCCCCGGCGCTTTTCTCTTGGCACCGGTTTGGCCCAGCCTGCGGCCTGGCCCTGGAAGAATCCACGGTCTCAAGCGAGCGCGATCATGATCCGCTTCTCTCCCTTGCCATCTTCGAATCTGACTCCGGATCGGATGCGCCGGGTGTGGATCCTTCTCGGGCTGGAAATCTTGGGGGTTTTCTTGGGATGCCTGAGCAGCACGGCGGCAACGGGGGATCGCGTCTCGTTGCGTGTGCTTTCCCCCCATAATGAGGCGATTCGATGGGAATTCGGGCATGGGTTCGCACGTTGGCATGAGCAGCGGTTCGGATATGCGGTGGAGGTGGAATGGCGGGTCATGGGGGGATCCTCGGATTCCTTGCGTTTTGTCCTGTCCGAATTTGAAGGCAAGCCAAACGGAATCGGGATGGATGTTCTTTTCGGGGGAGGTTCGGAACCTTATCTCATTCTGGCCACCAGAGGGTTGTTGGAATCCGTGCGTCTGCCGGAGGCTGTGATGGCGGGGATTCCAAGGACGGCTCCTGGGCTCGAAGTGTATGATGCGGGTTTTCGGTGGTATGGGGCGGCGCTTTCGAGCTTTGGCATTCTGCAGAATCTGGAAGTGCAGCGATGGGCTAAACTCCCACCGGCCAGCCGCTGGCAGGACCTTGCCCACCCTCGATTGGAGGGTTGGGTGGCCGCGGGCGACCCTCGGAACAGTGGCACCATGAATAATATGTACGAGGCCTTTTTGCAGGCGGAGGGCTGGGATCAAGGATGGCGGACGCTGGCTCGGATTGCAGGCAATGTTCGTCAATTTGACCGGATTTCGACGATGACCGCGAAGGAGGTGACTTTAGGCGAGGTGGCCTATGGATTCGCGATCGACTTTTACGGGTTCACCCAGGTCGCGGCGGCGGGCAAAGACAAAGTCTCTTATGTTTTGCCGGCGGATTTTACGGCGGTCAGTCCTGACGGCATTGGGATCTTGAAAGGGACGACTCGCCGGGAATTGGCAGGGCGATTTCTCGAGTACGTCCTTGGCGAGGAAGGTCAGAAATTGTGGTTTCTCCCCAGGGGCCATCCGGAAGGCGCCCGGCGGTTTTCCATCGATCGGATGGTGGTTCGGCCCGATTTTTATGATCGTTATCGAGGGATGAGTTTGATTGAACACTCGCCGTTCAAATTAAAAGAGGGCTTCCGGTATGACACCCAGGTCGCCAAGGCAAGACGGGACGTCGTTGCCGCCTTGTTTGGATCAGTGTTTGTGGACGTGCACGACGAGTTGAAATCGGCCTGGCGCATCGTGATCCGAAAGGGGATGAAAGCGGAGGACCTTGAGGAATTTGGGCGGGTCCCGGTATCCGCATCGGAAGCCATGCGTTTGGCGCGGGAAGAATGGAAAGATGCGAGTTTGCGCAACCGATATCGCAATCAATGGCAGCGCTGGGCCTTGGACAAGTATCGCCGATTCACGGATCGAGGAGAAGGCCTGAAGCCGGGCGAAGTGGGCCGCCAGGGGCGGCAAGTCGGGCCGGATTCCCTCCCATCCACTCGTCCTGAGAACAAATGACCCAGGGGCTGCCACGGACATGGACATCACACTCGAGCGCATCACCAAACGATTCGGCGAACAACCCGTGGTCAAAGAAGTCACGTTGCATGTTCCTGCTGGATCGCTCTTTTTCCTGCTGGGTCCGTCGGGATGCGGCAAAACCACGCTCTTGCGCATGCTGGCAGGATTCGTGGAAGCCGATGAGGGGACGATTCGGTTTGGGGACCGAGAGATGTCGGGTGTTCCCGCGCATGAACGGAACACCGGCATGGTGTTTCAAAACTACGCCCTCTGGCCTCATCTCGACGTCCGAAGCAACGTGGGCTACGGGTTGGAGGTTCGAAAGGTTCCGCGCGAGGAGAAAGACCGCCGCGTTCAGGACGCGCTGAAACGGGTCCGGATGGAGGCGTACGGAGAGCGCCGGCCTACCCAACTTTCAGGAGGCCAGCAGCAACGCGTGGCCTTGGCGAGGGCGCTGGTGATTCAGCCTTCGCTTCTCTTGCTGGATGAACCTTTGTCCAATCTCGACGCGCGTCTGAGAGTGGAATTGAGGGAGGAAATCCGTCGCATTCATGCTGAAACCGGAATCACGACCGTGTACGTAACGCATGATCAGAAGGAGGCGCTCTCCTTGGCGACTTCGTTGGCGGTCATGAACCGTGGTGAAGTCGTGCAGGTGGGGCATCCCAAATCGATTTATCGAAGTCCCGCGACTCGTTTTGTCGCAGATTTTGTCGGTGAGACGAATTGGCTCGAGGGGCAGGTGGTGAAAGTTGAGGAGAGTCAGTTATGGGTGGCGACATCCTTGGGGGATTGGAGGACTACAGGGAAACGGCGGTGGGCGGTGGGGGAACGGGTTTGGCTTGGATTCAGGCCCGAGGCGGTTCGTTTTGGCCATGCGGAAGAGAATTGTTTCGAGGCGAAAGTTCAGCGCAGCTCGTATGGAGGCGAGATGGAGGAATACGTTCTCTTGGCAAAGGGAATGCTGAGTATCAGGGCCATTGAACAAAATCCAGACCACGCGCGTCAGATAGGCACGGCCACAGTGACGCACGTCCCGGCAGTGGATACGTTCGTGTTACCTTGTTAAGCCGCTCCGCTAAAGGAGCAGCGAAGATCTGATCTCAAGAATGACTTGGGTGGGCTCGTCTCCACTCCTCGACGCAGGCTGACCCCTTGCGCTTCCCGCACGGTCCGGACACGGGTGCCGATCCCCAAGATCCGCGCCAATTCCACGCATCTCGAGGCGTCCGCAACGGAATTGACGGTCACCGCGATTGATCCTCGGGTAGCGCTGGCGGCGCCCGCTCAGCCTTGTCCAGCACCAACCGCCGAGGTCAGTGTCAGAACCGAAAGGCACCCCTACGATGGAGAAACTTCGATGCGGCTCTACCTTCAGGAAATCGGCAAAGTGCCTTTGCTGACGCCCGAGGAAGAAATCGCGCTGGCCGCCCGCATCAAAAAAGGGGACAAGCAAGCGCGCGAACACATGATCCGAGCCAACCTGCGCTTGGTGGTGAAGATTGCGCATGACTACGAGGGGTTGGGCCTGCCGATGCTGAATCTCATCAATGAAGGCAACATCGGCTTGATGAAAGCCGTGGAGCGATTCGATCCCTCGAAGGGTGGCAAGCTTTCGACCTATGGCGCCTGGTGGATCAAGCAATCGATCAAGCGAGGCTTGGCCAATCAGTCGAAGACCATTCGTTTGCCCGTGCACTTGGTGGACAAGATTTCGCGCATGCGGAAAACGGCGATGAAGCTGCAGGAACTGACGGGCCGGGAACCGACGGATCATGAACTGGCGGAAGAAATGGGCATGACCGCATCCCGCGTGGCGCATTTGCGGTCGGCGGCGATTCGGCCGGCCTCTTTGGACGCCCCGATCGGGGACGATGAACAGAACACGTTTTCGGAAGTGGTTCCGGACGAGAACGCGGATACGCCTTATGAATCACTGGAGGAGAAGACGGTCCAGTTGATGCTGGCGGAGACGATGAAGACCTTGGACGCCCGGGAGGCAACCATCATTCGTTATCGGTTCGGTCTGGACGGAGGCCCGGAGCGGACGCTCGAGGAAGTGGGCGAGCGTTTTGGGGTCACCCGGGAGCGGGTTCGCCAGATTCAGAACATCGCGTTGCGGAAGATGCGCAAAGTGATTGAACGCGTCGAGGCGGTTCGAACATAGTCGGCGGCATTCGACCGCCGACCATGACCGCATCACCCGTTTCAACCGACGATCTGCGCAGCGCGATTCGGAACGTGCCTGACTTTCCGAAGCCCGGCATTCAGTTCAAGGACATCACGCCCTTGCTCCAGGATGCCCGGTTGCTGGCGGGCGCTGTGGAGATGCTGGCCGGCAGTCATGCCCGTGGGGGGGTGGACTTCGTGGCCGGGATCGACGCCCGGGGATTCATTTTTGCCTCCGCGGTCGCCACCCGGCTGCGTGCGGGTTTCGTGCCCATTCGTAAGAAAGGCAAACTGCCCTGGCGGACGCATGAGCAGAGCTATGCCCTCGAATACGGCGAGAATACCATCGCCTTGCACGAGGACGCAGTGCGCGCCGGTTCCCGCGTCTTCCTGGTGGATGATTTGCTTGCCACGGGGGGGACGGCGGGGGCGGCGGTGCAACTTCTGCAAAAGGTGGGCGCCTGCATCGTGGAGGTCGCATTCCTGATCGAGTTGGATTTTCTGGACGGACGCCAACGTCTTCCGGGAGTTCCTGTTCGTTCGATCCTTCACTACTCATCCCCGCACTGAGACCGGTGTGGATTCCTCGAAATCGGAACGTGAGCTAGGATATGGTCGGTGGGGCTACGCGTTGATTTGGGCAGTCTGTGTGGTGCGCTGGGTATATCTGGCGTCCGGGCGCATTGAGTTGAGTGAGGACGAGGCGTATCAATGGCTATGGTCCAAGCATTGGGCGCTTTCCTATTATAGCAAACCACCGTTGATCGCCTGGAGTCACGGGTTGGGAACCGCGCTTTGGGGAGACGTTGAATTCGGATTGCGATTCCTTTCCCCGTTGTTGACGGCTTTGGGGCTGACGGTCTTGTTGTGCTTTCTCTCGCGGGAGGCCTGTCCCAGAGCCGGATTCTGGCTGGTCATGGCGGCCACGGTCACGCCCTTGCTGGGGGTGGGTGCGATCCTGATGACGGTCGATCCACTGAATGTGTTTTTTTGGACCCTCGCGATGGTGGCCGGTTATTATGCGCTGCAGAGGGACTGCTGGAAGTGGTGGGGATTGGCCGGATTGGCGATGGGTTTTGGTTTCCTGAGCAAGTATACGGCCTTGTTCCAATGGCTTTCGTTTGCGATTTGTTTGGTTTCCTCGGCGGAAGCGAAGCGAGCCTGGCGGCGGCCGGGTTTGTATCTGGCTTTGGGCATTCAAGCATTGTTCTTTTTGCCCGTGCTCTGGTGGAACCATCACCATGGCTGGATCACCCTGACACATCTGCACGAGCGGGCGGGATTGGATCGCGCGTGGACGTTCACCACGCGTTTTCTGGTGGATTTCCTCGTGGTGGAGCCCCTGCTGCTCCATCCGCTCTTTTTTGCCGGCATGGTGGGCGCCGCCCTCTTCGTGATGCGCAAACCGCCGCGGAGAGCGCTCGAGACCTATCTCCTGATCATGGGAGCTCCGATTTTCTTGTTTTACCTGGTCTATACGCTTCGAGCACGGGTGCAGCCGAATTGGATTGCTCCCTCGATTCTCCCCTTGCTGGCATTGATGGCGGTTTATTGGGAGCGCCGGGATCGGGAAGGTGCGAAGTGGGTGGGCTTGGCGGGTAAGATTGGAGTAGCCGCGCTGATCCTTCCGCTCATGCTTGCCCACGATACGGACCTGATCGCAAAGTTCACGGGAATCGCATTGCCCGCGAAGGCGGATCCCTTGAGACGACTTCGTGGATGGTCGGAAATGGCGCGCCTGGTGGACACCGAGAAGCGCCGGCTTGAGGCGGACGGTGCTCCGTGGTTCGTCATCGGGGAACATTACGGTACGACGAGCCTGCTCTCATTCTACACGCCGGGAGCGCGCGGAAAAGAGTCATCGGAGCGCGGGATCTTTTTTCGGAGTTCGGATGTTCCACTGAACCAGTTCTATTTTTGGCCGGGCTATCGGGATCGGAAAGGCCAGAACGCCCTGTTTGTGCAGCAAGTCAAGGAACCGCATGAACCTCCGCCGAGTTTGGTGGCGGAATTTGAGGCCGTGACCGATCTAGGGGTGCGCGAGGTCTTGTATGGTGGAAGGGTTTTCCATCGGATCCAACTTTTTGCCTGCCGTCGGCTTCAGTAAGGAGGATGACCATGCGGCTTTGCCACGCCATCGTGCCGGTCCAGGACTATGACTTGGACGCCACGTTGGATTCAGGCCAGGTCTTTGGATTTCGGGCCACGCCTTCGGGATGGGAAGGTTCCGTGAGCTCCTGCTGGATGCGATTATGCGGACGCGACCAATCCATCGAAATCGAATGGATGGGAAACTCCACCGGGGAGGCGGTGCCGGCTGAGATTCTGGATTTTCTGGGTGCCGGCGTGTCCTTGGGTCCGATTCTTTCGAGTTTTCCGCAAGATGCGGTCATGCGCCGGGCGGTGGCGGCCTGCCGGGGATTGCGCCTCCTCAAGCAAGATCCATGGACGTGTTTGGCATCGTTCATCCTTTCCTCGACCAAGCAAATTACCCAGATCAAGCAGATCTACGCCGCCCTGTGCCTGCGCTTAGGAGACCGATTGAGAGCGCCGCCAGACGCGGAAGTGCGGCACGCGTTTCCGTTGCCCGAAGCGGTGGTGAGGGCGGGTGAGAAAGTGGTGCGCGAGTGCAAAGCCGGTTTCCGGGCGGCTTATTTGGTGGAGGCGGCAAGGCGCGTTTTGACGGGTGAGTTCCGGTTGGGCGAATTGGCGAATCTGCCGATCGCCGAAGCGCGGGCGGAATTGATGAACTTGCCTGGAGTGGGACCCAAAGTGGCGGACTGTGTCCTCCTGTTCACAGGAGCCCATGCGGAGGCCTTTCCGGTGGACGTTTGGATCGCCAGGGCGCTCCGAGAATTGTATTTCCAGGGAAAGCTCGTGTCCTTGGATCAACTGCGAGAATTTGCGGCCCGTCATTTCGGTCCGCACGGCGGTTATGCCCAGCAGTATCTGTTTCACTACGCCCGGGTGCATGGCATGCCGTGGGAGGCTCCGGCATGATGCCGGTGCCGCGTGAACCTATGAAATCGAAATGGGATGTTTTGTTCAGTCCGGCCGAGTTTCAGGCCCTTTCACCTGATGCTCTCGCAGGAGTTGTCTGCGTGGTGTTCGACGTGCTGAGGGCGACGTCGACGATGGTCACCGCCCTGGCTAACGGAGCGATGGAGGTTGTTCCGGTGCGGTCGATCGAGGAGGCCGTGGGCTGGCGGTTGCATGATCCGGAAGTTTTGCTGGGTGGGGAGCGGGGCGGCGTCAGGATTTCCGCCGCTCTGTCGGGCGGCGTCGAATTCGATTTAGGTAACTCTCCGCGTGAGTACACGCGGGAAAAGGTCGCGGACCGACGCGTCGTTATGACCACGACCAACGGGACCCGTGCGCTGCGTGCTTGCGCAGGCGCTCAGCGGACATTCGTAGGCGCCTTGCGGAACAGGGCGGCGCTGGCAGCGCGGTTGCGGGATCTGAAACCGGGTCGGCTCCTTCTGGTCTGCAGTGGGACGGGGGAGGAATCCGCAATGGAGGACGTTTTGAGTGCCGGGGCGTTGGCCGCGATGGTGGCCGACGTTGCGCGAGACGACGCCAGGTTGGGCGATGGCTGGCGGATGGCGCTGGCGTTGTACGAATCCGCGCGAAGCAACCTGGCGAAGGCTTTGGCGGAGACCAAGAACGGATTGCGTTTGGCGGCGATGGAGGAGTTGGCTCCGGATATCGAGGTGTGCGCGAGGCTGGACGACCTGGAGTTTGTGCCTTGGCTGGACGAAAGAGGACATGTTCGGATTTGACTGATCCGTGGGTGAGGGGAGGGATTTCGAGTATGCAGACTTGCTGCATGAAAGGGTTGGTTGGCGATTGAGCATGGGTGCGTGGTGGGCTTGCGGCCGTGCATCCCGATGTTGTTGGTAGGGCGGGCCTGTCCCAGCCCGCCGTCCACTGGATGCAAAACATCATGCTCCGGCGGCGCGCCGAGACGGACGCGCCCTACCTGCATCACCGGCAACATCGGGATGCATCGGGCTTGCGGGCGATTGTTGAAAAGGGGTTGAAATCGGGAGTGGGGTCCTTAGAATGAGCATTCCGCAGCCGGTTTACCGGAGGCGCAATGGCCGGGACGTAGCGTAGCTTGGTAGCGCGTCTGAATGGGGTTCAGAAGGTCGTGAGTTCAAATCTCACCGTCCCGACCATTTTCTTGCCGGGGAGGGCAGAAAGCTCACAAGGTCTGAACACTCCTTAAAACGTCAGAATCCCCCGGAAACCAACGACTTGCCCGCCTAGAATCCTGGAATGGAGGTTTGGGACGCCAACCGTCCACCAACCCCCAAACGGGCAAAGGTTTGGTACGATTGAGCCAAATGGGCAGAACGCTCGGTCCGGTCGAGGACCCTGGGGACAGAGCCATCATGTTTTCCTCGCGGGTTCATGATCCCAACCTTCGAATCGAATGATGAGACAGGAATGGAATGGTATCTCACGGAGTCACGAAAGCACGGAGATGGGGGAACATGCTTGAACCGGTGGCGGCGTGAGTGAGACAGGTCTCAGATGCTTTCTCTCGGTGCCTTCGTGAGAGCCGTCCGACCTCACGGTGCGACCCAGTAGAGTTTAACTTCATTTACAGGCCGCTGGCTCAGCACGGGCATCACACCGTTTTCCCTCTCGCCCCGCGAGGCACGAGTGGGGAGAGAGCCGGAGAGAGGGGCATTCTCAGCCTGCCCCTCTCCTCGGTCCTCTGCCCGCTCATGCTTCGCAGGAAGAGGAAGTAGTTCTTTGGGGACTGAGATCTCGAATCCTATCCCGAGATCACGATGGTGCCCATGGCGCCGTGTTACGGGTTGGGTGAGAGGATCTTGCTTTTCCTCACGCAAAGGACGCAAAGAAAACGTCGAGGGGAAAGTCCGATGGTGACAGCGATCTCGGAGATGATCCCAATCTTGCCCCATCTCCCTCGTCGCTGTCTTCATGAACTTCGGTGATTCCGCCGATGGTTTGAACCCGGCATGAAGCCGTGACCTTCGGAGCGCGCCGTTCACGGCGCCACATCGTGGACAGCGTGACGGCGTGGTTGGGCCGAGGAGTCTGGAACAGGGGAGGCGCTGGGGACAGGGGGCGAAGATCTCGGGTTCGATTCTTCGTGGCGGGCGTGCTGGACGGCGCGTCACTGTGTCGCGTCGTTCGGGCTAAACATTGATGAGCAACTCGCGCACCTCCGGCAGCTCGGTCGCGTGTTTCCTGGTCGAAACCGAGCGAGGGCGATTTCTTGATTCACATGGACGAAGCGGCGTGGCTGATGCCTTAGCGTTCGACGCGGTGTGGGCCACGAGCGCTGGGAAAGCGGTCTGAGAGGAGATGGAAAATGGAGCGGGTGGTGGGAATCGAACCCACGTAGCCAGCTTGGAAGGCTGGAACTCTACCATTGAGCTACACCCGCACCGTTAAGGTTTCGGCATGATACGTGCCGGACTTGAGTTGTCAATCAGGCTCCGTGTAGACTCGAGGCTCATGAAGTCCTGCCTCTTGGTCCAAGGAAGGTTGATCGATCCGAGCCAGAGCTTGGACACCACCGCTTCAATCCTCATTGAGGAGGGCAAGATCGCCGCGTTGGGAGGCGAGGCCGACGCGAGGGCCGAGGCCGACACCACGCGTTTGAACGCCGCCGGCTTGGTCATCACGCCGGGATTGATCGACTTGCACGTGCATTTGCGCGAGCCCGGCCAGAGTGCCAAGGAAACCATTGCCACAGGGACGGCTGCTGCGGCCCGGGGCGGGTTTACGACGGTCGTCTGCATGCCGAATACCAAGCCCGCGATTCACTCGGCTTCGGAAGTCGCGTTTGTTTTGGAACGTGCCGAGCGGCACGGCCATGTGCGAGTGCGGGTGGCCGGAGCGATCACCAAAGAAATCGCCGGGACGGAACTGGCGCCCATTGGATCTCTCAAGAGGGCCGGCGTCGTGGCGATCACCGACGATGGTCATTGTGTGCAGAACAACGAGCTGATGCGCCGGGCCTTGGAATACGCCGGCATGTTTGATCTGCCACTGATGGATCACTGCCAGGATTATTCCCTGGTTTCTGAAGGCAAGATGCATGAGGGCTACTGGAGCAGTGTGTTGGGGCTCCAAGGCTGGCCCTCCAGCGGGGAGGAGTTGATCGTGGCGCGGGACATCCTGCTGGCCGAGCTCACCGGCACACCCATTCACTGCCAGCATATCAGCGCCGCCGGCAGCGTTCGGCTGCTGCGCGAAGCCAAAGGCCGCGGGGTGCCGATTTCAGGTGAAGCTTGTCCGCATCATTTCGTGCTCACCGACGCGGCGGTTGCCGGAAGCGAGGCCTTTTGGAAAGCGGATGGCGATGGCGTCTGGGGAGCTGAGGCGATGCAACCCAAGCCTGCCTGGCCTGCCTACGACACGCGTTTCAAGATGAACCCCCCCCTTCGCTCCTCGGCGGATCGTCTCGCCATCCTGGAGGGACTGGTGGATGGCACTCTGGAAGTGCTGGCCAGCGACCACGCGCCGCACGTCGCCGACGAGAAGGACGTGGAATTCGATCATGCTCCTTTCGGGATCACGGGCCTCGAGACCGAACTGGCTCTTTCTTTGATGCAACTTTATCACGCGGGGCGACTTCCACTCGCTCGAGTGATTGAGAAGTTTACCTCCGTCCCGGCGAAGGTGCTGCGCTTGAGGGACAAGGGGACGCTGGCGGTGGGAGTGGAGGCGGACCTGACGGTGATGGATCCTGAGGCTTACTGGAGTTTGGGCGAGAATGAGACACTCAGCAAAGCCATCAATTGTCCGTTCTTCGACTGGAAGTTGCGCGGAAGAGCGCTGGCCACCATGGTGGGCGGTCGCTTCGTGTGGAACGACTGGCCCGAGTTGACTCGCGCTGGCGTGGCTGCCGGCTTGGCCCCCTTAACCGTGAACCCATGAGCCTCACCGGGTTTTCGCGAATGGGCGGTTTACTCTGCGCGGCCTGGCTGGCGGGTTGTGCGATGGACCCCCCCTTGCCTTGGATGACGGTGTTGGAACTGGCCCAAGCCCGAGAAAAGGCGATCGCCGAAAATCGCCGCGTGCTCATGCTTTTCACCGGATCGGACTGGTGTCCACCCTGCCAGCTATTGCAGCGGCGGGTTTTGCAAACCCCGGAGTTCAGGCGGTACGCCCAATCGAACTTGGTCTTGGTGGAAGTGGACTTTCCGCGACGCAAGGTACTCGCGCCGGAGCTTTCCGCCACCAATCATGCTCTGGCGAGGAATTACCAGGTAGAGGTTTTCCCCACTCTCGTCTTGCTCGACCGAGAGGGGAAGGAACTGCGCAAAGCTCAAGGTTATCTCGGGGGTGGGTGGGAGCGCCATCTTGCCTGGATTGAACCCCGTCCGGAACCGCCGGTTTCCCTCTCCCCATGAGCGTGACACCCTTCGAGCCCCCTGACAGCCACCACTTCAACTCGGCCAGTGGCTGGCTGGATTTGGGACTTCCTGCAGATGCGCTGCACGATTTGGAACGGTTGAGTCCGACGTATCGGGAGCATCCCGAGGCCCTCGAGTTGCGATGGTCGATTTATGCCAAGATGGAAAACTGGGACCTGGCTTTGCACGTCGCATTGGACCTGATGCGTATGGATCCCGGGCGGCCTTCGGGATATGTGCATCGATCCTATGCTCTGCGCCGAAGTCACGGGGGTGGATTGCATGCCGCTTGGTCCGCCCTCTGTCCCGCACGGGAACTTTTCCCGAAGGAACCGATCATCCCCTACAATCTCGCCTGCTACGCGGCTCAAATGGGCCGCTTGGAAGAATCCTGGGATCTCCTCCACGCGGCCATGGAAGCGGCTGGCGACATCAAATTCATCAAGGATCTCGCCCTCAAAGACCCGGATCTGGCGGCCTTGAAAGAGCGCGTGGCCGAACTTTGACGGCTGGGATCCGGTACTGGTTCCGGCGCCGGGTCAGGGCAAGACAAAGGTTCCCACCACGGCCCGATGATCCGAAGGATATGGAGTGACCACGATATCCGCGAATTTGCGATCCTCGCCGACAACCTCACATCGCCGCACGACGATGCCGGTCCCTCGATAGAAAACAAAATCGATGCGGTCATGACGGTCTTTGGGGTCATTCGGGAGGGTCGTGGGCGTCCATGTCCATCCCGTTCGCGCGGCTTCATCGGGCCAAACCACGCGGTAAGCGTCGCGGAAACCGGCCTTCTCAACAGCCAGAGTCGAAGGGTAGGGGACGGGCAGGGGGCAGAGTCCCGCGCGGTTGGCGCGGTCGGTCCAGTCTCGATGCGACGGTTCGTTGAAGTCCCCCGTCAAGAAAACGGGCCATCCGAGGCTCGCGGCGGTTCGGATATCCTCGAGTAATTCGCGGACTTGGTCTCCGCGCGACTTGATGGCTTCTTCCACCGCCTCGGCGCTCGTGCTGATGAATCGGCCATTCCCATAGGGAATTCTGAGGAGTTGATAAGGCTGATACGGGGCGGGTGCGAAATGCACGTTGAACATCCAGACTTCTTTGCCTGACGCGAGGCGGATTCGGGCGCCCCATTTTCGGGGTGAGCCTTCGACGATGGTATGGCGGGTGAGAAGGGCGCGGCCGTAGCCCTGTGCAAAATAATTCCATCCAAGCAGGGAAGCGATCTCACGTCCGCGGTCGGGCCGTTGCCCGCCGACTTCGGTGCCCAATGCCTCCTGAAGCCCTACGATGTCGGCCTTGGCTGCGGTGATCACTTTGGCGGATTGCGACAGCGGTTGCTTGCCGGATTCCCCTCCGACCCAAAGGTTGAAGGTCATGACTCGGAATTCCTCGGCCACGGTGGCGCAACCCCAGAAGGCCAGCGCGCACAGGCCAAACCCGATGGCGCGAAGGAACGATCGAGGGCCGAGGATTGTTGGTACTGGGAAGCGATCCGAAGCTGAATTCAAAGATTCGGGCCGGGAGGAGGGGATGAAAGGCTTCAAGGCCGGACCTCCTCCATGAGTCCGAAGGGATGGCCATCCGGATCGCGGAAGAAAGCCATCCACAATTCGTGGTCGGGCATTTGGGCCACGAGATGAGGAGGCTCCTCGAAGGTCGCACCGCGCTGGAGGAGTTCGGAATGGATTTTCTGCAACGGGGCCGCTTTGAAGTAAATCACCGTGGTTGACGGTGAGTTCGAACTTTGTTTTTCGCCCTCACTCAGCATGAGCCGGACCGAGTTGCAGCGAAAGAAGGCCAGCTTGGGTGGGGCTTCGAAGAGCAGAGGCAATCCAAGGCTGTCGCGATAAAAAGCAATCGAACGGGGCAGGCTCCGCACCACGAGAGCGATTTGGCCGATTTCTCCTGTGAGGAGGGGGGGGAGAGGGGGCGGGCATGGGAGGAGCCTAGGGTGGACGTTCTCCGAAGGCGATGGGATTTTTGTGTCCGGCGAGCGGAGCCGTGCATCCCGAAGTGGTCTGTCGTGTGGCGGAAGGCTGCCCAGCCTGCTGTATCGCCGAAGGCCCGTCGGTCCCGTGGGTGAAGAACGAGGCCCTTCCAGGCTCTCCACGCGCCGGGTTCCCTTCGTCGCCCCGCAGGCTGGGCAGCCTGCGTTACAGCAGACAGGGCTGTCGGCGTGACCACGACAACCCGGTCACTGACCCTCTCTGGATGCACCGCGTGCGGAGCGCGGGGTTCGTGGCATTTGACTCGGGTTATGTTTTCGCATGTAATTCGTGGATGCAAATCGAGAGTCTGAAAGTGTTCTGTGACCTGGCTGAAACCGAAAGTTTCACGAAGGCGGCCCAGATTAACCAGATCACGCAGTCGGCTGTCAGCCAGCAGATCAGCTCGCTGGAGCGCCAGTTTAAGTCCTTGCTCATCGAGCGGAGCAAAAAGAAGTTCAGGCTGACGCGGGAGGGCCAGGTGCTTTACGAGTATAGCAAGCAGATTATTCAGACTTACGACTCCCTTCACAGCAAACTTCAGGAGATCAAAGACATCATCTCCGGCACCATTAGGGTGGCGACGATTTACAGCATTGGGTTGCATGATCTGCCGCCTTACATGAAGAAGTTTCTAAGGTCGTATCCGACCGTGCACGTGCATGTCGAATACCGCCGTTCGAATCAGGTGTATGACGATGTCCTGAGCAACGTCGTGGATTTGGGTTTGGTGGCGTATCCGTCGCGGGACAGCAAGTTGGAGGTGGTGCCCTTGCGGAAGGATTCCATGGTTTTGATCTGCCATCCTCATCATCCTCTGGCCAAGCTGAAGTCGATCAAGTTGACGGCGATCGCGGGCCAGAAGTTCATCGGGTTCGAACCGGATATTCCGACGCGCAAAGCGATCGACAAGATCCTGAAGGATGCGAACGTGACGGTGAACCATGTCATGGAATTTGACAATATCGAGACGGTGAAGCGAGCGGTGGAGATTGAGGCGGGGATTGCGATCGTGCCTCAGGCCACGATTGCCCAAGAGGTGGCCAAGCAAACCCTGGCTCAGGTCCAATTCGAGGATGCCGAGTTCTTTCGCCCGCTGGCTGCAATTTACAAGAAAAACAAAGTGCTTTCCCCCGCGATGCGCCAGTTTCTCTCCATCATCAAAGAGTAAAGCGTGTTTTAACCTGCTCGGAGTCAAGGGTATGCGGAATGACCGGCGCACCGGGCGGGGGAAATTTCGGTTTGCAATGTGTTGCGGAAGGCGACAGGGTGCCGGGGCTCCGGTTCCTCGCCAGCCATGGTCGAACTGATTTCCAAACTCCAGGAACGCCTTCAGTCGGAGATGAAGGCGCTTTCATTCACCACCTTGACCCGGGTCGTCGTTCTTTCCGCCATCTACTTTTTGGGGGGAATCATCGGACGAGAAGCCTCGTTTGATTTGCGGCGGTTTGCCCCGCGGGTGAACGAAGTTGCCCCTCCTTCCGTGGTGACGCCGGTCTTCGAGCTGTACGAGGCCATCCATCCCCTGGCGGGCAGCGCTGGTGTTTCGGGTTTCGTCAAACTCGCGCATCTCGCGAGCGCGATGGAAGCGCTGCTGAAAGAGTTGATGGAGGATCCCTCCAACGTCAATTCCTCCACGCTCCGCACGATTACCGACGCGCTGAGTTTCATGATCCATCTCGTGCAGCAGGCCTCCGAATCGCCGCCTCTTCGCGAACTGCCTTCCCTGACCCTTGTGGTGGATGACGACGTGTTGTCGCTGCAAATGGTCACGTCGGCGCTGGAAACGGCCAATCTTCGTTCGGTCAATGTTTCAGAACCCGTCCTCGCATTGAAGATTGTGGAGCACAATCATTTCGATCTTATTTTCGCGGACGTGAACATGCCGGAGATGGATGGATTCGCATTCGCCACCCAAGTGAGGGCTTCGGTCCAGCACCGTTACACCCCCATTGTCATGGTGACGAGCCTCAAGTTGAGGGGTTGCTGGAGAAGCCTCCCAAGGGTGTGAGCGTCTTGCCGGAACCTCCGTGGCCTGCCCAAGCTGGAAACCAGATTGACCGCGTCGATGCCGAACTGATCCAGCGGGCGGTCCGGGAAGCGTTGCGAGAGGATGTGGGGCCGGGTGACGCCACGACCCTTGCCACCATTCCTTTCGATCGCATGGCCATCGGACGGATGGTTGCGCGGCAGGACTTGATCGTCTGCGGTTTGTTTTGGGCGTCGGAAGCATTTGGGCTCCTCGATCCCGATTGCCGGGTTTCCTTTCAGTCCCGGGATGGGGACCGGATCCAGTCCGGCGGCTGTGCCCTTGAGGTTCGAGGCCGGGCGGGCCCGATGCTGACAGCTGAGAGAACCGCCCTGAATTTTGTGCAGCGGCTTTCCGGCATCGCCACCTTCACCTCACGTTATGTTGAGGCGATTGCCGGGACGTCCTCACGTATTCTGGACACGCGAAAAACGACTCCGGGCTGGCGGGTCTTCGAAAAATATGCCGTGCGATGCGGAGGGGGAACGAATCATCGCCTCGGACTCTTTGACCGGATCCTGATCAAGGACAACCATCGGGTCGCGCTGGCGGATGAGGCGGGCGGATCGATTCGTGCGGCGGTGGAGCGAGCCCGGGCGGCCTATCCTCATCTGGAAATCGAGGTGGAAGCCGACACTCTTGCCGACGTTGAAGAAGCATTGTCGGCGGGAGCCCGGCTCATCCTGCTGGACAACATGTCTTTGGTCGACCTCCGTCGTGCGGTCGCGCTGTGCCGGGGGCGGGCGCGGACGGAAGCCAGCGGCGGCATCAACCTGCAAACCGTTCGTGAGGTGGCCTTGACTGGCGTCGATGAGATTTCGGTTGGGGCCTTGACCCATTCCGCTCCGGCGGCCGACTGGAGCCTGGATTTCGACGAACTGCGATGAAGCGTGTCGGGTCATTGCCTTCTCCTGCCTGGCCTATGGATGCGCGGATTCTGGCTGCGCTCAGAAATTCCGCGGAGGCTCCGCTGTCCGGCATGGATCTGGCTCAACTGCTGGGCATCAGCCGCGCCGCCGTGTGGGCTCGGATCGAGTCTTTACGTCAATCGGGGTTCGGCATCGAGGCGAGCCCGCACACGGGCTACCGGTTGGTTCAAACACCGGAAGCGCTCCATGCCGACGACTTGCGTTCGCGTCTCCCGGAATCCGCGGTGATCGGCGCCCGGATTCATGTGCTGGGCGAAACCTCCTCGACCAACGATATGCTTGAAGAACGGGCGCGCCAGGGCGCTCCCGAGGGAACCGTGGTATTCGCCGAGTCGCAGACGCGGGGTCGCGGAAGGCTCGGACGGGTTTGGCACAGCCCGCCGGGACAAGGCCTGTGGTTTTCGGTGTTGTTGCGCCCGAAGATTCAGCCCCAAGCGGTAACCCGCATCACCATCGCCACCGCCTCTGGCGCCGCCCGGGCGCTGACGCTCGAAGCCGGGATCCCAATCCGGATCAAGTGGCCCAACGATCTGATGATCGAGTCGCGCAAGGTCGGCGGCATCCTCACCGAATTGAGCGCCGAGACGGACGGGGTGAAGCATGTGATCGTGGGGATCGGCATCGATGTCAATCAATCCGCCGCGGACTTTCCCCCTGAGGTGCGAAAAATAGCGACTTCGCTGTCCTTGGCGACGGGCCAGAAAATTGACCGAGCCAGGCTCGCGTCCGTCCTCCTGCGCGAATTGGACGCGGATTACGCCCGGTTGCGAGAGGGGCGGTTTTCTGAAGTGGCTGAGGAATGGGAGGAGCAGTGCTCGACATTGGGAAGGTTGGTTCGGATTGAAACGGGCGGCCGCCGGCTGATCGGCGTCGCGGAATCCATCGACGCCGAAGGCGCGCTGCTTGTGCGGACGGAGCACGGCCATCTCGAGCGGGTGATCGGCGGGGATGTCGCCTTGGAGAAGTAAGCCGGGATCTGGACCATGCAGGCCTTGTTCGATATTGGCAACACTCACACCCACGTCGCGTTTGCGACGGGTGGACGGATTGGCAGGATGTTCGAGGTCCCGACGGCGGAATGGGAACTCGGGGGCGCGGCAGGACGGGTTTTGAAGCAAGCCGGAAGGCGGCGGGTCGAGTCTGCGGCGATCTGCAGCGTGGTGCCGATGGCGACCGGCAGTGTGGTCCGATTTCTCGAGGAAACATGGAAGGTGCGGCCCTTTCAACTCACGCATCGGGTGACGGGAGGCCTCAAGATCGATTATCCCCGGCCATCCTCGATTGGTCCTGACCGGCTTGCCAACGCCATCGCGGCGCTCTCCCTCCTGGCACCTCCGTTGGTGGTGGTGGACTTTGGAACGGCGGTGACCTTTGATGTGGTGGATCGCCGCGGGTGTTATGTCGGAGGCATCATCGCGCCTGGATTGGCCGCGATGACGGACTACTTGCATGAAAAGACTGCGTTGCTGCCGCGGATCCGCATTCGCCGGGAGCCTGCGGTGATTGGAAGGAGCACGCGGCAGGCCATGCGGATTGGTGCCATCCACGGCTACCGCGGTTTGGTGAGGGAATTGATTCGCGAGCTTGCTCGGGAGTTGGGCGTTCGCCGCCTGCCGGTGTTGGCGACGGGAGGGTATGCGTCGTTGATCGCGGATCAACTTTCAGAGATCGACCGGGTTGAGCCCAAGCTGACTTTGGCGGGATTGTTGAGAGCTTCCCGCTGCGGAACCATGGGGGCGTGGAGCGGCGCCGATCCGGGCGCTGGGCGCGATCCGTAGTCCCAAGGTGAAGAAATTAATTTTCTGTAATGATCGGGCAATTTACTGGCAATCGCTCTCGAGCTATTCTTGGGTCTATGAAACGGGGCGTTCTGGCTCAGATTCGCGCGCAGTGCCTGGGGAAGGCACCGCGTCGGAGGTCCGCGATCAAGTCGAAGGTTCCGGCATGCAAATCAACATTATGAAACCTCATCTCTTCAGTCGTTGGTATGGAGTTGTGGCGGCGGGTGCGGTCATGGCGGTTGGTGCCGTCGCCGGGTTCAGTTGGGCACGCGCGGCCGAGAATCGGCTGCCTCAGCTCAAATCAGACGATACGCCGATCTCGCGGGATATTCGCGCGGGTCACAGTTACAGCGCGGTGGTGAAGCGCGCGGCGCCCGGAGTCGTCAACATTTTCACAACCCGCAAGATCAAGCTGGACCGGCGGTCGTATCCGGGTATTCCGTTCTTCCCGTTTTTCGACAATCCGGAGGAGGAGGGCGGGCGCTCCACCCGGCCGCGAACCCATCGCGAACAGAGCCTGGGGTCCGGAGTCATCGTGTCTCGCGATGGCTATATTCTCAGCAACAATCACGTGATCGACGGGGCCGATGAAATCAGGATCGTTTTGAGCAAGGACAAGAAGGAATACATGGCCAAGGTCATCGGAAAAGATCCCAAGTCCGACCTGGCCGTGCTCAAAATGGACGCGGAAAGTCTGCCCTACGCCACGCTGGGGGACAGCGATAAACTCGAAGTGGGTGATGTGGTGTTGGCGATTGGCAATCCGTTCGGCCTTGGCCAGACAGTGACCAGCGGCATCATCAGCGCGCTCAACCGGGGTGACTTGCCCATCGACGTCGCCTATGAGGATTTCATCCAGACCGATGCCGCCATCAATCCCGGGAATTCGGGCGGCGCTCTGGTCGATGCCGAAGGACGCCTAATTGGCATCAACACGGCGATTTTGAGCCGGACCGGGGGAAATCAAGGGGTAGGATTTGCGATTCCCATCAACATGGCGAAGCATGTCATGATGCAGCTCATCGAGAAAGGCCGTGTTTCCCGAGGGTATTTGGGTCTGCTTCCGCAAGATCTCAGCTCTGATCTCGCGCGCGAGTTCAAAATTGAGGATGGCCAGGGAGCCTTGGTCGCGCAAATCACCGAGAACAGCGCGGCGGAAGAGGCCGGATTGAAGCCCGGCGATGTGATTACTCACCTGAACGGAAAGTCCGTCAAAGATGCCGGAGGATTCAGGCTCATGGTCAGCAAGAACGCGCCGGGAACCAAAGTGGAGCTGAAAGTCCTGCGCGATGGCCGGGAACGCACTTTGAAGGCGACGTTGCGTGAACTGCCCGAACAGCCGGAATCCGCTTCCGTGGACCGGGAGAAAAGCTCCGACAGCAGCGCGTTGGAGGGCGTGGAGGTGAGTGATGTCAACAGCCAGGCACGTAATCGCTTCCGCATACCCCAAGATGTCAAAGGCGCGGTCATTACGAACGTCGATCCTGAGTCCGCCTCTTACTTGGCGGGGTTGCGCGTCGGGGATGTGATCATGGAAATCAATCGCAAGAAGGTGCAGAACGCCGACGACGCGGTCGAGCTGAGCAAGAATGCCAAGGGCAGCCGTGTGCTGGTGTGGGTTTGGAGCCGCGGAGCGACCCGATTCATCACCGTGGACGAAGGCAAAGCGCGCTAGCCCGTGACCCGCACCCGCCTGACCATGGGTCCGGAGAAACGGGTCGATCTCGCACGAGCCCCGGCTTGGGCCGGGGCTCGTTGTTATTGCAGGATGGCCTCGGCAAGGTTGTATTTCAGGGTCAAGGTTTCCGCCGTCACCGTCGTGGACAGGATCTCCAGCCTGGCCTTGGGGCTGGAACCGCCGTAGCGCAGGCGGAAGAAGCGCCGCGAATCCCGTTTGGGAATGGAGATGGTCTGCGACGCGGTGTTCAACACGGCTGAAGCGTCCGCCGTAAAGGCCGCCCCCAACTCCGCCGCGCTTTCCAACACAACGGAAGGACTTGCCGCAACCTCCGTGTAAGCCTTGATCGCGCCCGGTCTGGAGTCGTTGATCAACACTCTTTCGCCGGAGGACGGATCGAGGGAGAACCACTCAACGTGGGCATTCCCGCCGCGTTCGTACCACACCATGCGGAACGGATAGAGCCCGGCCAACGGGACCACGATTTCGAACGTTTCGTTGGCCGGGCCGCCGTTGTGAAATTCCAAGGGCAAGGTCTGGCGGTCGGCGAAAGAGGAGCCGGAAACGATCTGATACCCATCGTCGCAGTGCGCCCCCATTCGGACGATGCCAGCGGGTAATTCCAGGTAAGTGAGAACCTCCATGGCGATGTCGTCGGTTCCATTCTCGTCGATGTTCACCCCAGGTATTGCTTGATCACCGGGGAAGGACCCGTCCGCGGTGTCCGGACCATTCTGGGAAAAGTTGATGGCAGGTGCCACGACGCTGGTGTCCAGGTGGGCGGCGATTTTGGAGCCCTGGACGAGTTGCTCCTCGGCTCGCAGCAGCGAATTCTCGAGCGAGGATCCTTGGGGCGCCTGAACGACGCGAACGCGGAATCCCGGATTCGAGCCACCGGACCGGACGTTCGCAGCACTCAGAGCGGCGTAGTGGACGAAGAAGCTCCAATCGTTGGTTTGCTCCACGCCCTCGGAATCGGCGAAGACCATGCGCACGCGAACGCGGCTGCCCGGCGCAGGCAGCGAGGTGAGGGTGTGAACGACATCGATGCCGCCGGCAACAGCATTGATCCGCGCGGAAACCGCAACGTCGTGGACAAACAGTCTCACCGAGTTGGCGCGGACTTGAGTGTCACGGTCTTTGAGGGACACCATGATCAAGGGCGCGGTGGTGTTGACCGTTGCACCGTCAGCCGGGCTGACTTGGGCGACCGCAGCGCGTTGCAGTCCGGCATCCGCGACCGGAACGAAGAGAAGGTAATTCTGAAAGATGTCGCCATCGGCGGGTTCCGAAGTTAACTGTCGCAACCGGAGCGTCACCTCACCGCTCAGCCGCACCACGACTTTCGATTGACCCAGGGCGTCCGTGAGCGGAACGGTGCGATGCTTGGTGCCTGAAGAGGTTCCCAGGAAGGATCCGAGGATGGTCGTGGCGGGATTTTCTTGGGAAGCGGGGCCCTGCACCCTTTCGAGGACAGCCTCGGCCAGAGAGACGTTAAACAGCGATTCGCGCAGATAGACTTCGTAGGTCCCCGTGGGGAATCTGCGGGTGTATTGGAGAAACTCGCCCCGCTCGATTTGGCCGATGTCGTAGTCAAAGACACCCGCGTCTGCGCCCCCCGCCGCGGCGAACTTGGCGCGGATCGCATCGAGGGAGACCTTGGTTCCCACCGGTTCCCCCTGGCGATAAGGAAAATTCCCGCTGGAGCGGGTGTCGAAGAAATCGATGTTCGGAACTCCGGTTGCGTCGCGGTAGCTGTTGGCCGCCCCGGGCACGACGCTGGGGTTGTCGTGATACTGGCCTCCGCCGAAGTTGTAATCCTCCACCTCGATCACCAGGTTCTCGGGGCTGAAGGTGTCGAAGTCGAGCGCCACGCGCTGCAACGCGCCATCGACATCCGTGGCGGCAATCTCTCCCCGGTAAAGTTGTCCGGGGCTGAGGCCCGAGAATTCAACCGTCCGGCTCGTGGCGGATCCAGAAAGAGTGAGCCCGTTGCCGACGGTGTGGCGGACGCCGTTCAACACCAAGGCGAATCCGCTTTCCGGCAGCGGCTTATCATCCGAAACACGGAAGCGGACTTTCCCTGCCGCCGAGACAAAGTTGGCAAACTCCTCGGGTTGAACGTCCGTGATGGTCGGCGGCGTGTTGCCCGAGGCGGGCGCGGTCCATGCCACGGCATTGTCGAACACCACGGAATAGGGATTGGGTCCGCCCGCAGCGAAGTCCGCGTATCCGATCAGGACAAAGCTGCCGGAGCCGAAGTAGGGTGCGGAAGGTGAATCCGTGCCGTTGGCGAAGACGTCCGCCGCCGGGGTGTCCGTGAAGGATTGCTCAAAAATCACCGCGTTGGCCGCGTCTTTGTCCAGAACGCGGGCGCGGAGATGGACGTTCTTGCCAGCGCCGATGAGGGAGAGTTCCAAGGTGACATTCTCGTTCTTCAGCGGCGGCAAAGGATTGACGTTGTAGAAGTATTTATTGAGACCCTTCACTACGAGGATGTCGGTTTCTGACTTCGCGAGGGAATAGCCCGCGAGGCTGGAAACGGGGTTCGCGGAGGGGATCCAGCTGAGCACCGCGAACGAATCCTTGCCGAGGCCGCTGACCATATCGACTTGAACCGTTAATCGTTCTCCGTCCACGACGTCGAAGGAGCGAGCGGTTTTGGTGCTGGCGGCGAAGAGCGGTTGCCCGATGGCCGGAACGTCGATGGTGAAACGGCCCTGGGCCTCGGTGACCATGCCGGCCCCCGGTTGGAACGTGAAATCCTTCCAGTCCGATTTGCGATTGTCGTCGAAGTCATCGACCAGGACACGGTCGTTGACGAAGGCCTCGAGATTGTCGAAGGTCACAGAATAGACGGAGGGGCCGCCGGCGGCATAATCGGCGTAGCCGATGAGCACCGCATGCCCTGTCCCGAGAAAGGGCGCGGCCGGCGAGTCTGTTCCGTTGGCGAAGACATCCGCAGCCGGTGTATCGATGAAGGACTTCTCAAAAATCACCGCTTCATTCCGATCCTTGTCGAGGACTCGGGCGGTGATGAGCACGTTGGCGCCCGCTCCGGTGAGCGTCAGCGACAACACCACGTTCTCGTTCTTCAGGGGCGGCGTGGGGTTGACGTTGTAGAAGTATTTGTTGAGTCCCTTGACGACCAGGATATCGGTTTCGGACTTGGCGATGGAGTATCCCGCGAGGCTGGAGACCGGATGGGTGTCCGGGATCCAGGACAGGACGGCAAAGGAGTCTTTGCCGTTGCCGGAGACCATGTCGGCCCGCAGCTCGATGGTGCGCGCGTCCTTGAGTTCCAGGGGGTTTTTCGTGAGCGTGCTGGCGGCAAATAAGGGCTGGCCGATGGCCGGCACGTCAATGCGGAATTGGCCGCCGGTTTCCGTGATCGTTCCCGCACCGGGCTGAAAGGTGAAATCTTTCCAGGCGGTCTTGGTATTGTCGTTGAAATCATCGAGGATGCGGCTGTGGACCGGCAGCGCGGCAAGGATCGCGGCGGTGAGAAGGCTCCAGGTCTGGGATGTTTTCATGCGGAATAAGGCGGTTGAAGCGGAGGAGCGTACTGCTGCATCCGCGGGTTGCTGGGCATCCCTTCTTGAACTGAAGCATCAAGGGAGGTCAACGGAAAAGCGCGTCATCAGGGCACAAGAATCTTCATGCGGAAGAAGACGCCTGAATAACTTGCGGGTAATTCTACCTCGACTCGTTCCGCCACGGCTCCGACGAATGGACGGTTGGCGGGATGCTCCACCGGGCGCCAGGTTTCCGGAGTGAGCGACGTGGAACTTTCGAGCACGAAACGCAGGCCGGGCAGCCGGTCGTAGCGGATGCGCACTCCGGCGGGTCCGGGGATGATCTCCATCCGCCACGACGAGTGGCCGTCGAAGGGATCGGTGCCCAATAGGAATTCGTGCTCGTTGATCCATCCATCTTGATCAAGGTCCCCGTCCCAATCCGTTTGGGGGGCGACGATCCCTCCAAATTGCTCTGTATGCCATGCGTCGTAGGAAGGGCGGGAGGGCAAGTCCTCGAGGATCCACTCCTCCAACAGCCGGATCGCCTCGCTGTTGAAGCGAAAGTGGCCAAGAGGTGGCATGTGGAATCCGTCCCATTCCGCGACCCGTCGATAGAGCACGGAGTGTTGCAGGCTGCCGGGAGCGACGATGCGGGTTTCTTCGGAGGCAATGCTTGCCACTGGAACGGCATTGATGAGGCCGGCGGTGGAGAGGGGGATATGAATGCGTGCGTCCCAACGGCTTCGACTCGGGGCACCAGGCTGGTGGCAGGAGGAGCAATTGGCGGCGAAATACGATCGCACGCGATGCTCCAAGCTCCAGGAGAGGTTGTTCGCGGCGGCCAGTTGCCACCAAGCATGCGGAGTGCCAGGATGAGCATCGAGATAACCGGATTCGGCCAGTTCGGTGATTTGGTTTTTCGCAACCCCATCGAAGGTTTGCCAAAGATTGAGTTGAGGAGTGTTGAAGCCAAGGGCGAATCCGCCCGCCCGGGTGTGGCATTGCTGGCATTCCAGCCGGGAGGGAAAGCGCCATCGCTCAAGGGCGCGGCGGGGCTGTCCTGGAGAGTAGAGGTTCTCCTCCAGACCTTCTTCAGCAACCAAGTAGGCTTCGCTACCTTCCAGGTTCCAGCGATAACTCGCCCCAGCCACGCCCTCGGCTTGTCGGATCAAAACCCGGGTTTCGAGCCTTCGTGAACGATTGGCGGCTGCCCAGTCCAAAGGCAGATCGAAATGTTTGACCCAAAGCGTGCCCACGGGGAAACTCCAGGATCCCTCGGTGGAGAACCCGAATCTTGAGGCGAGGTTGGTCAAAGCAAACCATCGTTGCTTCAAAGCTCCATCGGACCAGAAAGGCACGTTGATCTCGTAAGGAACGATTCCGGGCTGCGGTTGAAGTTCCTTCAGATCCATGAAGATCCCGGTCTCGGACAAGCGGGCAGGCAAGGGCGGACCCGATTCCACTTTGCGTTTGAGCACCATCAACTGGCCCTGCGTGCCGTCGAGCGCGAGGATTTCCCCGGTCGCTGGGTGACGCGCCAAGGAGAAGATTAATCCCGAGTGGAGAGCGATCCAGCGGATGTCAGGAGAGTTGGGATCGGCAACGCCCACGGCCCCATTGAGATCGCTGAACAGGATTCGGCCTTCGAATTCGGGGTAAGCGCCATCCCATAATTTCAATCCACCCGTGATCGCCATGCGACCGTTCTGATGCGTGTATTCGAGCAGGGGATCCATCATGCCATGCTCAGGGACGTTCCAAGGCCAATCCAACGTGCCTTCACGAAACGGCCAGCCGTAAAATCCGCCCGGCACGATGCGATTGAACTCCTCCCGGTCGTTTTCCCCCACGTCCAGACAGAACAGCGAACCGCTTCGCGAGTCGAAATGCATGCGCCAGGGATTCCTCAAACCGACCGCGAAAAACTCGGTTCGAAGTTTCTCGGGGTCCATCTGATCACGCAACACCAGGCCTCCGATTTCCAGTCGCGAGAGGCCGACGAACGGATTGTCTTTGGGAATGGAATAGGAGCCAGGATGAATCGCCGGGTGCGGCGAGGGATCCAAGTTGCCGGGACGGCGGTCCACGTCGATTCGGAGAATGCCACTAAAGAAATCGCCGTCGAGGACGGCGGCATTGCGAAAGGAATCGCGCGCACCGCCTTCGTCTCCCAAGGCCACGTACAGATAGCCGTCCGGGCCGAAGGCCAGATCTCCGCCATTGTGATTGGGATCTTCGTCGAATTGGGAAATCAGAATGAATTCGGATTCCGGAAGCGCCCGGCGGGGATTCCCCGGGTCCAATTGAAATCGCGAGAGCCGGTCATAGATTCCCGGTCCCTCGGAGCCATCCGCGAAAGTCGTGTAAAACACAAAGAACCAACCGTTCGTTCTGAAATCGGGATGGAAGGCCAGCCCGAGCAGTCCGCTTTCTTGGTGATGGTAAGTCTTGGCCGAGAGATCGAGGAATACCTCATGCCTGGGTTGGGTAAGGTTGGTTACGGAGAGGATCCATCCCGCCTGGTTGAGAAAGAACATCCGCTCGGTCTCCCCGGGAATGGAAGTGGCGGCAACACACCATAAGGGTGGCAGTCCCACCACGGGCTCGAAGACGTAATTCGTCGCTGCAAATCGAGAAGGGAAGTGGAGGGCCGAGGTTTCCTGGCGCGGACCTGACCCGATTCGGGCGGGGCTCGAAAATGCGATCAGGAAATAGCCAAACAGTGTGGTCCATCGAATGGCCGCATGTACAAGCCGATCATTCCGGTGTGCCACGAGCGAAGGGTCAGCAAGTTTGCTGCCGAATCCACGCGCGATGCCTCGGGAGTGAGTGGAGGGTCGGTTCCTTACACTTCGCCCTCGATTGTCCGAGATTGCGAGATCTCAACGCAACGGATTCAGCCTTGGCTCAAGGCTTCGAGGGACGGGCGTCCGCGTCGCCGCGTGGAATCCACCAAGCAAGTGAGATTCCCGCCAAATAGATCACGCTGGTCGCCGCCCCCATTTTCCCGACGTCTCCTTCGAACCAGGCGGCCAGAAAGGCCGAGGTGAACAAAACGATCGCTGAAAAGATGCGGCCTGAGTTGTAACAGACACCCATCCCGGTGGCGCGAATCGAAGTGGGGAACAGTCCCGGCAGGAAATAGGGCAGCCATCCGTAGAAACTCGTGGCCACGAAACCCAGACAAAAAACCGAAGGCAGAAATCCGCTCTGGCCGGGAGTGGCGTGGAAGAAAATCCACATGCTCAGCAAGAACGAACCTAAACTGATGAAAAAGTAACATCGACGGGGGCCAAGTTTCGCCGCCAGCCAGCCTCCGCTCAAGGAGCCGAGCACCGCGCCCATGGCTTGCACGATTTGGGTTTGGGCTTTGAGATCGGGGAGATTCATGGCTTCGCCCATTTGTGCCGCCCAAGGAATGAGGCGCTGGCCGGACGCCCAGCCTCCCAGGAGCGGAACAGTTCCAAGTCCGATGCCCAGAAGCGTTCGTTTCAGCCAGGGCGGCCCCAGAACGACTTTGACCGGGACGGTTTCCTGGCTGGTTTGGGCGCGACGCAATTCGAACCATTCCGGGGACTCCGGCACCCATCGCCACGCGATCCAGGCCAGGGGAAGCGCGGCGGCTCCCAGGGCGAGCACCCATCTCCACGAGGTGGCGGTGGCGGGGTATTTCAACATGATCAAACCCAGGAGCAGGAATCCCACATTGGCCGCGGATCCCATGATGCCGGACACGAAGCTTCGGCTGGACTGGGGCCAGTGCTCCGACAGCAAGGCCACACCGCACGGCCACATCCCCCCGACGCCGAGACAAGCAACAAAGCGAAGTGCCAGAAGGGCCATGGGTGTCGGTGCCCAGTAACTCAACGCCGTGACCAGGGAATAGCAGGCGATGCTGGCCGCCATGGCGGGGCCCCGTCCCCAACGGTCCGCCATCCATCCGAACAACCAACCGCCCGCCGCGGCGCCGAGCAGGAAGGCCGCCATCAAGTAGGAAAACCATTGATCCGTAAGAATATTCCGGATTTCCAGTTCTGTTGAGCCCGGGGCGACTGGGATGGGGATGGCGCCGGAATCGAGGAAGTCCTGAATGGCTGGACGGGCGGTGGGCACCATCAAGGCCATCACCACTCCGGCTCCCATCCAGCCCAGCGCCACCACCGTCAGGGTCACGCGACGGCGTGAGATGGAGGAGGTCCGATTCAACGTTCGGGTGTTTCTCCAGCTTGCTTCAGGAGCAACAGAAAACGTTTGAGAAGTTCGGTGTTGTCTTGATAACCGCGGGCGGTGACGAGCCATCCGTCCGACACCACGGGCTCATCCACGTAGCGGCCTCCCCCTTGTTTCACATCGAGCGCGCATTTGGGGACGGTCGTCGCGCGTTTGCCGCGCAGGCAGCCCGCCGCCGACAAGATTTCGATGCCATGGCACAAGCAGGCCACCGGTTTGCCGGCTTCCGCGATGCCCTGGACCAGACGAAGCAGATCCCCGTCGTACCGCAAGTATTCGGGCGCGCGTCCGCCGGAGATGAACATGCCCGCGAAGTCGGCGGCGTTCAGATCACGAAATGCCGCCGTGGCCCGCAGATGATAGCCCGGACGTTCTTGCGTGATGTCCCAGGGCACTTCGGGGTTGGGTGGCACTTCGTGCAAAACCGTGTGGTAAAGGCGGCATTCCTTCCCCGCCACCACCACCTCGTATCCATCTTCCGGCAATCGGTAGTAGGCGTAATAAGTGTCGAGGGTTTCCGAGGCATCCCCAACCGGCATGAAGATCTTTCCGCTCATTTCCAATGCACTCCGCTTTCTTCTCCCAGCCGGCGCAAAAAGCTCGCCGTTCGTTGCGCCGTTTTCGCGGGGGCCGTCCAGGCCTCTCCGGCTTGATGAACCGTGACGGGTCCGTGGTAACCTGCGTGAACCAGAGCCCGAAACACCCTTGCGAAGTCGATGCCTCGCGGGTCGTCCATCGGAATGAGATCGAAGCGGACCGGGCCGCGCGTCCAGGTGTTCAACGTGATGGCGCCTTTGTCATGGATGAACTGATTTTGGAAGTAGACGTTAAAGATCCACGGGGCAAGGCGCCTGAGCGTGGTTTCGCCGTAATCCTGTCCGCAGAGTTCGAGATTGGCGGGCTCGTAGATCAATCCGAAATTGGGACGGTCAATGGCGCGCAAGGTTTGTTCAATGCCTGCCACGGTCTCGAAGAGGCTCTCGGTATGGCATTGATGAGCCAGACGGATGTCGCGTTTCGCCGCTTCATCCGCGGCTTTGCGCGCCCATTCAATATCGTCCTGATGTTTGAGCGCGACGCGGATCAAGCTGCTGTCGAGGGCCTCGGCCAGATCCAGGTAGGGCTGGATCCTGCGAAGACAGCCGGGCGCGTCGGCGTTGTTGTAGACGATGGCGAAGTCTCCGGTCACCATGGTGGTCTCAAGCTGGCGGGCTTCCGTCAGGATACGGGCCAGTTCGACTTCGAGCTTGGAGGAGTGAGCGCCCACTTGCGAGGCGCGCATGCAAAGGCCGCGGTAACCGGCCTCCACGGCGAGATCCGCCAACTCGCGCAGGGGGATGCAAGCGCGTTCCTTGGAGGCGAATTCCTCGGCGATACGAACGGACAGAGAAAGCTTCATGGGAACGCACGATTCAACCGCCGCGGACTTCCGGGTGTCAATGGGGGATCCCGAGCCTCAATCCGCGCCGGTGCATCCCGATGTTGCCGGTGATGCAGGTAGGGCGCGTCCGTCCCGGCGCGCCGCCGGAGCATGATGTTTTGCATCCAGTGGGCGGCGGGCTGGGACAGGCCCGCCCTACCAACAACATCGGGATACACGGAATCCGCGCCTCAGAATTCCGACGGGCTCGCGAAAGGGGGCTGGCGCGGCTGAAGGAAGCGCGGATTTAGAACGGCCCGCTGTCGCGGGCGTGATCGATGGAATGTCGGTGGTGCGAACTTGTTCAGCGCACCTCCAGGTGTCGTGAAAACAGGCGTTGCTGCGTGTTACCCGTGGATCGGGGAGTCGTCTGCCCACGAATCACACGAATCACTCGGATCACTCGGATCACTCGGATCACTCGGATCACTCGGATCAAAACAAGCCCTCGGTCGGTTCAATCAGAATCAGGGTGATCGACAGTCTGTATGGAACATCAGGACAGAGAGGCATTCTCCATCCATCCGTGTGATCCGTGGTTGCCCCAGAAAAGGCTCAGCCGTTAGCCGTGGAACAATGTAGGCCCCAAATCCACGGATCGGGGAGTGATTTGCCCATTCAATCCCCTCGGGATTCATGGCGGGGCGAGTTTGAGTGGCGTGACGTCGGTTGCGGCCGAGGTGGCTCGCTCGACCGGACCCTGCTGACGCTCTGACCTCTTGGGCAAACCAAGGGCACCCTCAAAGCACAATCATCAAGGGCTTTCTTCCACGATGTTCAGTTGGCCAAGGCGGGGGGCGGTGAGGATTTGTTTTTTCCCGCCGGGCCATAGGATCTCCGCGGAATCCAGCTTGGATTCCCTGCCAAGGCCGAAGGTGAGGATGGTCTCGGATTGGGACAAGTAACCCCGGGTGGGCATGACTTGTTGGGAGAGCGTTTCCGTGCCGCGCTTGAGCGTGACCCACGCGCCGATGGCGCTTCGGGTGGACGACTTGCCCACCAGTTTGAATTTGACCCAGGACTGGCCGAGGCTCTGGTCGTTGCGCAGGAGCAGGGGAGGCCCGCTAACCTGGGTCAAAACCACGTCAGGGTCGCCGTCGCCATCGATATCGGCATAGGCGACACCGCGTCCGACGATGGGACGGAACAAATCGGAACCCACTTTGGAAGGGGGGACCGATTGGAAGCCGACGCCCGAATTCCAGAATAACTGGGCGGGCTGGCGGTATTGCTGGCTTTGTTGGACCTTGTTGATTTCTTCCTCGAGATGTCCATTGGCGGTGAGCAAATCGAGCCGTCCGTCGAGGTCATAGTCGAGGAAGACGAGGCCGAATTTGAGGAGCAGTCGGCTGGCGGGTCCGACGCCTTCCGGAATGGCTTCATCGGCGAAGGTCATGGGCATTTTTTGAGAGACGTAGAGCGCCGTCATTTCGTTGGCAAAGTTGCCGATGCCGATGCCGAGCGTGTCGTCGTTGCGGTGGCGGGCGGCGTCGATGCCCATGGCCCCGCGCGTCATGCCGTAGGCGTCGAACGCGATGCCGCACAACGCTCCGATCTCTTTGAAAGTCCCGTTCTTTTGATTGTGGAACACGAAGTTCTGCACGGTGTCATTGGCAATGACGAGATCGATCCATCCGTCGGAATCGAGGTCGATGGGAGCCACGCCGAGGGATTTGGCGGTGGGGACGCCGGTGGCGGGGTTCTTGATTTGCACTCCGGCCGAGGCGGAGACATCGGTGAATTTTCCGCCCCCCTCGTTGCGGAAGAGGGAGGGGAAAGTGCCGCCAAAATTCATGGGCGGGCCGTAAGCACGCCCCACCCCGACAAGCTTGTAGCCCACTTTGAAATCGATGTCTCTGGACCACTTCACGTAGTGGCAAACGAACAAGTCCAAGTCCCCGTCGTTGTCGAAGTCCAGGAAGGAGGTGCTGGAGGACCAATCGTCGCTTGATCCGGCGACCCCGGCGGACGCGGTCATGTCGGCGAAGCGGCCCTGGCCGAGATTGCGGAAGAGGCGGTTGCCGCCGACACCGCAGAAGAAGATATCGGTCCAGCCGTCATTATCATAATCGCCGACGGCGAGTCCGGTTCCGTAGAAGCTGGTGTTCAGTCCGGAGGTGGCGGTCACGTCATGGAAGCGGCCCTTGCCATCGTTGCGATAGAGCGCGGGGGTGGCGGTTTGGGATGGGGCGGCAGGATTCCAGGGCCAGGAGGTGCCGTTGGCGAAGAGCAGATCGGGGGCGTGGTCGTTGTCGAAGTCGAGGAAGGCCACGCCGGCGCCCATGGTTTCGGGGAGGAGTTTCTCGCCGGTGGCGCCACTCTGGTGAACGAAATGGATGCCGGCTTCACGGGTGATGTCCACAAAGCGCGCCTCGGGTATTTCCGGAGTTGAGGCGGGCGCAGCGGAAGGCGCGGAGAGGGGGGTGATTTGGACGATCGGGGCGGCTTTCTTGGGGGTGAGGAGGAACCAAGTGCCGGCGGCAATCAGCCCGATGACGATCAGAGCGATCAGGGACTTTTTGGTGGCGCGACCGATGACCGCGTCGTCTTGCTGGACCAGATCTTCCTGGTGGTCGGGTTGGGGGGGGGGGGGGGGTGAAGAACTCCTCGACAGGAGGGGACGAGGAACGGCTAGCGGGTGGATGCGTTTTGCGGAGAAGCGGGGGCGAGTTCGAAGGCGCCGGGACGCTGGAGGTCGTAAATGACGATGGCTTGTGCGGCGTGGTCGGCGGCTGGATCGCGTCGGCGGGCGTTTGCCACGGCTTTATCACGCGCGTTGTCATCGACACGGTAGCGTTCGTGGAGTCGGCGGTGTTCGGTGGCTTTGGCTTCCTGGTTCAACTGGCTATGGATGAGGGCGAGGTTGTAATGGGCGGTGACGTTTTCGGAATCGAGGGCGAGCGTTTTATCGAATTGATCGCGGGCGGCCTCGAGGAATTCCTTCTGCCGGGCGGGATTGGCACGTTCCGTTTTGGCGCGCTCGACCAAAGTCTGGCCGAGTTCGTTGATGACTTCGTAATCGCGGCTGAAGTCGAATCCGCGCTTGTCGAGTTCGGGATAGCGATCCTGGAGGATGCTCTTGAATTCCGCGATGGCTTTGTCGAGGAAACCGTTTTGTTTGTTCACGAGGCCGTTGAGCCAGGCAATGGTCCAGCGGGGGCCGGGAGGATTGAAGCGGTTGGTGTCATGGGCGCGCTGGAGTGCCAGCACGGCGTCGTCGAGGCGGCCTTCCTTGAAGAAGACGCGGGCGAGGTTGAGGGGGCCGTCGGCGCGTCCGAGCTTTTCGACTTCGGCGAAGGCCTGGGCGGCTTGAACGAGCTCGCCTTTCTCGCTTCCCTTGTCCCCTTGCAGGAGGAGTCCGATGCCGTAATCGTTCCATCGCTGCCAGAGCGGCGCGGCCGAGGGGGCGTTGGTGACGGAGGGACCCCCTTCGACGGCGAAGGTGATGTGATCCTCGCCGAGAACGGAGATGGGGAGATCGTTGGTTTTCTGGAAGGGTTGGCCATTGGTGTAGCCACTCCCAAAGACGTAATTGTAATAGATGGTGTCGAATTTTCGGTAAACGAGTTTGGCTGAGATGGTGAGCGGGCCGGTGGCGTTCTCGGGGACGGTAAAAGCGAAGTGGCCGACTTGGGCGGCGCCGGGAGGGATTTGGTGGTTGTAGAGCGGGGTGAAAATGTCTTGAGCGTTGCGCCGGTCGATGCGGTTGCCCTCGCGGTCGAGCATGTACACGTTGACGAAATGGGACCACGGATCGACTTCGAGATGGGGGCCGAGTCCGCCGCTGCGTCCGACGATGCGGTTGCCGCTTTCGATTTTGACGTCGGCCCAGAGTTCATTCGAATCGACGGTGCCTTGGGTGAGCGGGTGGCCGAGCTTGAGCGTGCGAAGCACCACTTCGAGCAGGTAGCGTTTGCCTGGTTTGAGGACGGGGACGGACGGGCGGAGTGGGGCGACGAGGGGGCCGTCGATGGCGCCGCCTTCTTTCAGGCCGAACAGATCGACGCGAACGGTCTCTTTGAGAAACGCTTGATGGGCTTTGACGATTTCCGGTTCGCCCCGAATATGCGCGATGCCGGTGTTGGCGGCGGGGAAGAGATGGTTATGGATGCTGAGCACGTTCGTGCCGTTGAAGTATTGGGCGCCGAAATCGGAGGAGGGCTGGAGAGGCATGTGGCAGTCGGCGCAGTTCGACCGTGCCTTTTCGGGATAGTAGAAGCTGCGGGCGTTGATGCCGGAGACGCCGCTGAGCAGGTAGGAGTCGTAGTGATTCTGGCCGCGCAGGAATTCCTTGTAGTTGTTAACCTCCTTGGGCAGGCCGACCTTGTGACAGACCGAGCAATACTCGGCCGTCTTCATGAAGGGTTTGAGGAACGTTTTCTTGTGGAATTCGGGTTTGGCTTTGACGAGTTGCTGATTGACGTATTGGAGGACGGCGTTGGAGCTGTAGGCAAAGGGGTAATGGATGGGTTCCTCGATCGTGTAATCGCCATTGCCACGGGTGCTGTTCACGTGGGTCATGGCGTGACAGGCGGTGCAGGTGATCCCGGCCTGGGAGGTGGGGTGTTTTTCCAGGTCGAAATGGGGGTCATCAAAAGCTCCGCTCAGGAAGGGAACAGGATCGTGACAACCCGCGCACCAACGGGAGGCTTTGACGTTGCCATCACGCTGGAGCGCGACAGCGCGGGTCTCGCGAATGCTGAACAGATAGGGTTTGTTGTTGAAGGAGCTGAAATGATGGGCGCTATGGAACCAACCGTGGTAGGCGTCCTCGTGGCATTTCATGCAATACTGGTCCATCATCAACGTTTCCGGTGGAATGAAGTGACCCGAGGCCGTGCGGGCCTGCGAGGGTTCGAAATACTTTTTGCCCTCGGCAGAGCCGATTTCGCTCCGTTTGGGATGTGTGCCATGCATCGCCACCATGCCGATCACGACGGCCGCGGTGGCTCCTCCAATGCGGATGCCAGTTTGCCAGCGGATCTTGGGTCCGGCCAGGCGGTGCAGAATGTAAAGCCAGACGGCGGCGAGGGGGAGCAGCACGTGGGCCCAGTAAGCCGCGGAGCGCGCGGCGGGGTCTTTCAGTCCAAGGTTCTTGAACTGGAAGACGTCCACCCGCATGAGGAGCACGCCGGAGATGATGACGGCGAGGCCGACTCCGAAAAGGGTATAGCCGACCATGACGGCGCGGCGGTTGGGCCGGTTCCAGGCATTCTTGATGTGGAGGGCCGAGAAGATCAGAAAGGGAATCACCAGGATCAGGCCAAGGATCAAATGACCCAGGAACATGATCTGATAGAAATAATTCTGGTAGGTGACGCCCTCGGCCCGGTGCAGCCACTCCATGAAGGTGATGGCGGAGAGGTAGAGCGAGTTGGCGGTGAGGATGGCGCAGAGGCCGAAGACGCTGAGCAGGACCCAGCGAAGGCGCGGGCCGACCGAGCGGACGTAACGCTTCTTCGGGGGTTCGGGTGGATTGGGTTGGCTCATGAACAGGCGCGACTGGGTCTGGCTCTAACCGATGGCGACGGACCGGGCAAGCCGAGGCGCCGATTTTTTGCGGGTTTGCCTGGGGTGGGAATGGAATTGACGCGAGCCGCTGGATGCGAGGGGTGAAATGTAGCCTGGATCGATCTGGTCATTGCGGATGCGGGGCGATGGGTGGTATATTGGAACGGGCTTGCAACCCTCGATTCGATCGAACCATGGTTGCGTTGTTCCTTTCCGAGGCATGTTTTGGACGAAACGCAACAAAGAAGAAAACAGGTATTATCTGCTCCCGGGCATGGCCCGGAGTAATCGGAAACATCATTATCAGACTTTGAGATGGGCCTTCTTGATTGGTTTGGTCTGCTCGGGGTTGATCGCTTGGTTTATTTATGCATCCAGTCGTCTGTAACCGCACGGGCCGACGCTTGAGTCCCCGCCGAGTGTGGGGCGGGGCGATCCGTTCGGCCGGGTGGGGAGTTTTCATTGCCGCCTGGACCGTTCTGGGAGCCGCCCCGAAGCCTGCCAAACCGGGTTCGTTGGACGCCGCGAGTGTGCAAACGCAGGCCTTCCTGAAAGATTACTGCTTTGCGTGCCACGGCAACGGAAAGAAAAAAGGAGGATTGAATCTGGATGACCTGGGGATGGCCCAAATCCCCGCCTCCGACCATCCGGTCTGGGAGAAAGTCCTTCGCCAGCTTCGTTCCCGGGAGATGCCGCCCGAGGATGAAAAGCAGCCTGGCTTGGAGGCCCGGGAGCAAGCCATTCATTGGATTCAAGCCCAGGTTTTTCAGGCAGACTGTGATCGTCCGGATCCCGGACGGGTGACGATCCGGCGATTGAACCGGACCGAGTACAACCACACGATTCGCGACTTGGTGGGCGTTGATTTTCGTCCCGCCGATGACTTTCCCTCCGACGACGTCGGCTATGGCTTTGACAACATCGGGGACGTTTTGTCGGTGCCGCCGATCTTGCTCGAGAAATACATGACGGCAGCGGAGAAGGTTTTGGACGCCGCGATCGTGACCGAGGATTGGACGGTCAAGAAGACGGTGCGCGTCGAGCCGCAGGATTTGGAATCGAGCGGGGGAGGGAATTTCACGGGTTCGGGTGGATTTCGACAGGGACGCGAGGGAGACGCGTTTGTGCGCCACCGTTTTCCGGCGGAGGGTGAATTTGTGATCAGGGTGCGAGCCTACGGGGAACAAGCGGGACCCGAGGTGGTGCGCATGGCGATCAAAGTGGGCGGGGAGGAAGTCCAGAGATTTGAAGTCGCGGCGGTGATGGCGAATCCCGAAACTTTCGAAGTCCGCGTCAAACGGCCGCCCGGGGACGCAAAGGTGGCGGCGGCGTATTTGAACAATTATGTCAACGAACGCGCCACGGATCCGAAGCAGAGGGACCGGAACCTGGTGGTGGAGTACGTTGAAATCGAAGGTCCTTATCATGCCAAGCCGGTGCCGCTGCCCGACTCACACCGGAGAATTTTCTTCAAACAACCCGGCAAGAAGAATCACGCGGGGGTGGCAAGGGAGATTGTGGGCTCGTTCGCCAAGCGGGCCTTTCGGCGGCCTGTGGCCAAGGCGGAGCTGGACCGGTTGATGAAGCTTTACGATCTGGGGCGTGCGCAAGGCGAGAACTTCGAGGCGGCCGTGCGGTTGAGCCTGCATGCCGTGCTTGTTTCTCCGCAGTTTCTGTTCCGAGGCGAAATGCAGCCCGAGCCGGACAATCCGGACCGCACCGCGCCGATCGACGAATTTGCGCTGGCTTCGCGGCTTTCTTATTTCCTGTGGGGAACCATGCCGGATGACGAACTCTCGGCGCTGGCCGAGCGCCGCAAATTGAGGAAGAACCTCCCCGCGCAGGTGGCCCGACTGCTGGCTTCGCCGCGATCGAGGGCGTTGGTCGATGGGTTTGCCACCCAGTGGTTGCAGATTCGCAATCTCAAAGTGGCAAGCCCGGATCCCGATCTTTTTTCCGAGTACGACGAGACGCTGGCGGAAGACATGCGCCGGGAAACGGAGCTCTTCTTCGAGCACGTGATGCGGGAGAACCGAAGCGTCCTGGAGTTTTTGGACGCGAATTACACCTTCGTCACTCCGCGGCTGGCGCGGCACTACGGATTACCGCCGGTGCCGGGCGAGGCATTTCAGAAAGTCTCGTTGGAAGGAACAGGGCGGGGCGGTTTGATGACGCAGGGCTCCATTCTGACCATCACTTCGAATCCGACGCGCACTTCGCCCGTGAAGCGCGGGAAGTGGATTCTGGAGAATTTGCTTGGAACCCCGCCGCCCCCACCGCCACCGAATGTGCCTGAGCTCAGTGAAGCGAACGAGAAAGTGCTGTCGGGGACCCTGCGGCAGCGGATGGAACAGCATCGGGAGGATCCGAACTGCGCGACGTGCCACGCCCGGATGGATCCCATTGGGTTTGGCTTTGAAAACTTTGACGCGATTGGCGCGTTCCGCCGGAAGGACGGCGCGTTCGCCATCGAAGCGGGTGGGAGATTGGTGACGGGCGAAGCGTTTGAAGGTCCCGCCGAACTTCGTAAAATTTTGCTCAGCACCAAGCGGGATGATTTTCTGCGCTGCCTGGCAGAGCGCATGCTGACCTTCGCCTTGGGCCGGGGGATGGAACACTACGATCGATGCGCCATCGATGAAATTGTCCGCAAATTGAACGGTCAGGAGTACAGGTTCAACGTCTTGGTCACCGCCATCGTGGAAAGTGTGCCTTTTCAGATGCGGCGAGGCGAGGCCAAGCGGCTGGCGAGTCAACCTTGAAACACCTCCGCCATCTTTTTCTGCGGATTGGGGAGTGCTTTGCCAGCATGGTCCTCGTGGCGATGGGAGCGGACCTGCAAGCCGCGCCATCGAAACCGGAGCTTGAATTGCGCGTGCCCGCCGGCGGCATTCAGCCGCAAGCAGTGGGCGATGCCTCGGGAGCGATCCACCTTCTCTACTTTACAGGCGATCCTCGAGGAGGCGACCTGCGTTACACCTTCAGGCGGTCCGACGACAGCGAATGGCGACCGTCGATCCGGGTGAACTCCGTGGAGGGATCCGCCATGGCAGTCGGGACGATCCGGGGCGGCCAGATCGCCATGGGCCGCGGGGGGCGGGTGCATGTGGCCTGGATGGGAAGCGGGAAAGCGGTGCCAGCCCAGGTGGGTGGCAAGCCGGAAAGTCCAATGCTTTACTCTCGTTTGAACTCGGATCGCACCGCCTTCGAACCCGAACGGAACCTGCTGAAAATCTCGGGTGTTCTCGATGGAGGAGGCTCGGTGGCGGCCGATGATCAGGGCCGCGTTTGGGTCGCGTGGCATGGGCAACGTCCGGGCGAGGCGCATCGCGAACAAGCTCGGGAACTGTTTGCAACGTTCTCACGGGACGACGGGACGAACTTTGAGGAGGAACAGTCCATCGGGCCGAAAGGAGCGGGGAGTTGCGCCTGCTGCGGGATGAAGGCTCTGGCGCTGCCGGATGGATCGTTGTTGGCGGCTTACCGGACCGCGAGGAACTCCATGGACCGCGACATGACGCTTGTCTGGCATGGAGGAAAGGAGCGGCCGTGGGGAACGCGTGATCTGGCGCCATGGCGCATCCCGGCCTGCCCAATGAGCTCTGCTTCATTGCAAACCAGTGCGAGCCATGTGTGGGCCGCTTGGGAGCAGGACGGTCGCATTCAAGCTCGAGGTTGGTGGATTCGATCGGGTCAAGCCACGCCACTCCTTGAGCCTGCTCGAGGAGATGGCAAGATGCGGCATCCGTCACTCGCGGTCGCGGAAGATGGTCAAATCTTGTTGGCGTGGACGGAAGGCACCGGGTGGAACAAAGGCGGACGCGCGGTATGGCAACGGTTTTCAAAAGAAGGAAAAGCGATTGGCCACCCATGGCATCGCGACGGTGTGCCGGCCTGGGGAACCGTGGCCGCGGGGGCCGCTCCGGGAGGGTTTTGGATCATCTACTGAACGCAGCGCGGCGCAGCGTGGCGCAGCGTGGCGATTCTTCGATGGACCCTGATTGTGGAATCTGTTGGGCTATCCCGCGCATGAATAAAAGTAACTGGACGGGGTGGCGTCACTTGGCCTATTTCCTGGTCGTTTTCGCCCTGGGATTGGATATCCATCGAGCGGCTGCTCAGCCCATTATTCTGGTCGAGCCACGAGACGTGAAGGTCACCGTGCGCGGAGGCGAGCCGCCTCCCGCCACCGGTTGGACGATCCTGGTGTACGGGCATGGGGATCATAATCTTTCCCAGTCTTTGATCGAAGACATCCAGGAGATGGAAGAGGCGGGGAGTGGTCCGGGATTCGAAATCATTGTGCAAGCGGACTTCGACGCCGTGGCGCCGAATCGAGGATTGCCGCCCAATCTGGCTGGCGGCGTGACCCGGTTTCGTGTGACCGCCGACACCGATCCGGGGCTGATTACGTCGCAAGTCTTGGAGCGGATGCCGGAATCGAAGAACATGGACGACCCGCAGGTTTTGGCTGAATTTCTGGCCTGGGGATTCGCGAAATATCCCGCGCAACGCTACGGCTTGGTGATGTGGAATCACGGCGGGCAGTGGATCGGCTTCGGTGGTGATTCACAGGACAGCACCCTGCAACAAAAGAGCATCCTTCGAACGGGGCAGATTCGAGATGCGGTGTCTCAAGCGATGGCCGCCGCGGGCGTCAAGAAGCTCGATTTCGTGGCCTTCGACACCTGCCTGATGGGCGGCATCGAAGTGCTTCCAGACATGGTTCCTTTGACGGACGTTTACATCGCCTGTCCAGAAATTGACTATGGCGACGGCTGGAACTACGGGCCGACGCTGAAGTATTTGAAGCAAAATCCGGCCGTTTCGGCGCTCGATTTCGCCCGGCGCGAGGTCGAATTGTGGCGGGAACAACACATGCAGCCGGGAAAAGCTTCGGATCTTGCCTTGGCGGCGCATGCCGTCTACGACCTGACTCAATACCCGAACCTGGCTCAGAAATTTCAAAGTTTTGGTTCCGCTTTGAGGTCCTCAGCGACCCTTGACAACACCTGGCTTCCCCGGCTGCGGTTGCAAGCGACCGAGTACAGCGTGGCGGATGTGAGAGAGATTGGCCGGCCGACGGATTTCGTGGATTTGGGAGAACTGGCGCGGTTGATCGAAACGGCGCCGACCGCTCCGGCGGCCTTGAAGGTGGCGGCGCGCGAACTGGCCGAAGCCGTGGACCGGACGGTGGTGGCGAAGATCATGGGCACTTCGAAGGAACGTGCCAGCGCCTTGTCCGTTTACTATCCGGTCGCAGGATCGAGTGTAGGGAGCCCTTACTTCGACATTTCGAGCTCGAAGTCGGATGGTGCCAGCTGGCCTGGTTTGCTGGATGACATCGCCAAGAACAAGCAACGGGACGCCACGGCACCCTCGGTTTCGTTGCTGGATTCGAATTCCGGTCAGCCTGTGCCGGACGTGATGGAGACCACGTTGACCGCATCAGCCAATTCCCCGGCTCACATTCGTTTTGCCATTACGCAAGGAACCGACGCCACCGAATTTACAGCTGCCCTGGTGGCGAGAGGGACTGGAGCGAATCAGGATGTGTTCATTCATTTTGGGGAAGTCGCGAGCCAGAGCATTGCCGGGGCGGGCACGTACGAGTTCTGGTGGGATACCCGGATTCCGCAATTGTCGGATGCGTCGGGGCGCAGAGCTCCGCTCGGAGCCTTTTTCGCCGATACGGGTGCGACCCTCCTGGTGAGCTTTGCGCTGTATTCGCCCAATGGAGATCCGAACGCGTCTCAATTCGTTGTGTTGCTCACGGAACGCGCAGCGGCGGGAAGTCTTCAGATCGTGGATGTTCTGGATGGGGAATCCGGTTCCTTGGCCCCGATCGGGATCGAGGTGGCCCCGGGCGGAACCTTGCAACCGGTTTACTACGTCGAGAAACGGGCGGGGGCTGACCCAAGCCAATGGCTGGCGGATTATCTCCCCTCGGGGGAGTCCATCACGATTCCTGCTTCGGGGTTGGCCGGGTTGAAGGCGCAGATGGATCCGGTCGATCCGGGCGAATTCGATATCGAAGTGCAAGTGGAAGACGCCTATCAGAATGAGAGCCGGGTGCTTACCTTCAATGTGCGGGTGGAAGGCGCGGGTGGAACCCCGGCCTTGACCCTCACCTCCGCGGACGGCCAGGTGACTTTGCATTGGTCTGAATCGGCCGGTGAAACTTGGGCATTGGAATCCACCAACGCTCTGGGCAGTGGAGCCTGGGAAAATGTGAATCTGAATGCCGCGATCCGGGAAGGGACCCAAGTGCGTTTCACCCAGCCAAGGGGTGTGGGCGCGCGCTTCTTCCGGTTGAGAAAGCAATGAACCTCCCGACTGACTTAAGCATCAAGTTAGTCGGGAGGGTCAAGCACCTAGCCTCAGACATCCTGACCCCAAGCAGGAGATGCGGGACGGATGAAGAAGGGATGTGAGACCAGAGTGACGTGAAGCGGCTCGGTCGCAAGCCGGAGGCTTGCCAGCCTTTGGCCGGTGGTGGAGGAGCCCAGCGACGATACCACCGGTCCACCGGGTCGCCCGAGCATGTTCATCCTGGAGGGATGGCAGCGCCGCTGGTGTCAATACCCGGAAAATACTCAAGGACAGACATATTGAGCACCTCAAGAATCCCAACGGGATTCCGTCCCGAAGCCCAAGGTTGCGAGGAACGAGCTACCTGGGGTCACAGTTCGCAAATGGAAAACAACCCCAACGGGGTTGTGACGAAATCGTATTTCCATTTTCAGGGGCAAAGCCACAACCGCGTTGCGGTTGAATTCATTTCCCATCGGCGACCCAAGGTAGCTCGTTCCTCGCAACCTTGGGCTGGAGGACACAATCCCTTTGGGATTGAAGGCCGGATTCCGTCGCCGTAGGCATCGCCGATTCCGTGGCGGATTCGCCCTGGAAACAATTATGACGGGAGAGCCATTTAGATGAAGAAGGCGGTGGCCAAAGGATTGAACCTCCCGACTGACTTGATGCTCAAGCTACTCACCATTGCGCACCCCGGCCCGGCGGAGTTTTTGGCTTACAATGGCAATTGCCGTTTTAAGCGTAAAACACCGTTCCGCCTCGTGGCGGAAATTCCGGGCTCGGGAACAGGCCGGAAGTTTTCGAGCTGGCGCCGCCTTCAACGTTCAACCGCCGCCGGTTGACGAGGGCGGGCTTTGATCGTGATGCGTCCGTCTTTCACCTCGATGCTTTGAAACTTTCGGATTTGCTCGACGTTGCGGGGATCTTTGTAGGCGTCTTTGGCCAGATTCTCCTTCTTCAGTTTCTCCATGAATTCGGCGGGAATGTTCATCCCTTTGACTTCCGCGGCCGTGAGCGTGGCGGAAAGGACACCATCTACGAGTGAGAGATTGATGCCGGCCGAACCATTGAAGTAACGGCCTTTGAGTCCGAGTTCATCGAGGGGCATGCTGAGCCGGGCTTTGATCTCGCTGCCGTCCAGATTGACGAAGACGCGGTCTTTGAGGAAGGCGAGTCCGTTTTCACGAGCGATGAGCGAGTTGATTTCCAGCGGGGTGAGCACGAGATCTTCACCGCCTGAGCCAGACTCCAGCGCCTGGTTGAATTGGGCCAGGCGCTGTTGGAGCGAGGTCCAATCCGTCTCGCTGATGGTGGCTTTGGGGATGCTGGCCGGGTGATCGTCGGTGAAACGGTTGACGAGGGATTTGACGGCATAACGGACTCCGAAGTAAGCACCGAGGCTTCCGAGCACGGCCAGGATGAGGAGCGTGAGGCAACCGTAGAAGACACATCCGCGGCCGGATTTCTGAGGGGCTTGGCTCATGATGATGAGGCGATGCTTCCCCAGATCCGCGCAGAAAGTGAAGTGGAAACTGGGAGGGTTCGATTGGAAGGAGGGACGTTGGCGGCGTTATTCGCTTGCGGGGGCAACGCGGGCACTTGGACGGCCATCCCGCAGGAATAGTCGGCGTCGATTTCGGTGTTCAGAACCAATTCGCCTGCGTTCGTGGAGTGTTCGCCCCGGGCGGGGATTCGTTCATGGTTGACGAGTTCGATCGGAGGTGAGGGAGACCAACCCTCCACTGAGGATTCCACGGAGATTTTTCAAACATGCAAATTTCGCTTGATTCGATATGAGAGTGGCCTATAACCGATGCCGTCCCGCAAATCTAGTTTCGATGGCCCGAGGTGTGTCTTTGCACGCCGAGGGTACTGGAGCAAGGATTGGCGCGCATTTTGGGAAACTTGGCATAGAACCTGTTCCTGAAAATGCGGCTGGCCGAATGGCTGGCGATGTTGGTCTGCCGGTGGGTGCCGGTGTGGACCTCCTTTAGAGCAAGGCCCTGGTCGCTTAAACCGTGTGTGCGACCGGGGCCTTCTCATTTTTTGAAGCTTGCCAAACGATCGATTCAAGGTTGTAGTCCAAGCACTCACCAGTTCTTCGGAGTTCCAGCTTTGTTGTGGAGACATGACTTGGGTCTCAGGGGATGAGTGTGTTCACAAACCATCAATCAACTATGAAGTGTTATCTGCAATCGCTGATGGCGGCTCGGGGTCTGGCGGCGCGCCGCCGAGTGCTGGGTGCTGCCGGAATCCTGGGCGTATGCCTGGCTCAAACCGCGACGGCGCAATTGATCTATCAGGAAGGTTTCAACGACGACGGGGAGAAAGCGACCCCCCCACGTTACACCATGACGGGCAGGGCCGTGTATGACGTGGACCGCATTCAATCCGAACTGAATAATTTCGATCAGAAGGGGCCCCTTTTTTGGGATCACAATTTCAACACCACCTTCGTGGGTAATCCCGATATTCCCGCGCGGCGCATGATTCTGTCGTGGCGCGGCAACGATGCCAGCGCGGTCACGGAAGAATTTTTGAAGGTGCTGGATTCGAGCGTGAACTGGCTGCTCAAGGGAAAGAAAGGCGCGCGGGTGTTGATTTTTCCGGCGGCGTCCAACGCTCAAGGATTGGCGGATCGTTTGACCGCGCTGGGTCACACGGTGGTCGATGACGACCTCGCCTCGACTCCGGACGAGCGTGATGTGGTGGGTGATTTGTTCATCCATGCGCAGGCCGCCGGCAATCCCAGCCGGTTTGTGCTGAGTCCCAAGCCGGTCATTGTGATCAACGCCCCTGACTTCGATGACATGCTCGTGGGGAGCATTGGATCGAGTGTCGCTTTCACTCCCGGCAAAGTGACCATTGGCGCGGCGGGGCATCCGGCGGCGGGTGGCAAGACCGGGTCCTTCGATGGTTTCACGGGCGAGCATACCTTTGAGCTCACCGGCTCATTTCTGCCTCCCGGTGTGACCAAGTTGGCCACCGTTTCCCGCACCGTTCCTCCCGCCATCAATCGTCTCTCGGACGTCGATAGTGTCATTGCGGGGACGAAGCAAAACGAGAAGACCGCGGGCAGTGTCGCGCAGATCGATTTCAGTGATGGCAGCGCCGGCAATTGGACTTGGGATAATCCGGTTCCGGGCGGATACGCCGGCAACTGGGGTTTGCAAATCACGGGCAAGATTAATGTGACTCGCGCGGGAACTTACCGCTTCGCCGTGGGGTCCGATGACGGTGCTCGATTCTATGTCGACAAGGACAAGAACGGTATCACGATTGCGGATCAGGTGTTGGAAGACACCGGGCCGCATGGCCATCAAATTGTTTACGCGGATGTGAACTTCAGCGCCACCGGTGTTTATGACATCGAATTGCGCTCCTATAACTCCAGTGGCGGCGGGGACGTGGAACTTTCGGTGGCCAACGTCGTGACCCCGGTTCCAGACGATGCGTTGGATTCTGGTTTCTGGGAAGTGTTGGGCGATCCTGCGGGCACCTCGCCGGTGAAACTCCAAGGTTCGGCTTCCGTAAATGCCTTCAAGGCGGCCGGTCCGAATGTGGAAGTGCAGGAACCACTTATCACGCTGCTGAACGGACCTGATGACACGCCGCGCGGGGAGTTCTACGACGGTGGCGCGTTCACCGGTTTCGAAGGCCGCGGCTTCATTGGCGCATCGGGCTTGAACAAGTGGCCTTATCCCGATGGCCAGGCCTATCGCTCGCTTCAACTCAAGCCCGTGAATGTGGCGGGCAAGTCGAATGTGAAAGTAACCGTCGCATTGGCGGCCACGCAAGTGGACTTCGAGACGAGCGATTTCATCCAGGTGTACGCCTATCCCAACGGGGCCAACAGCACGGCGGTGCAACTCGGAAATTTCCGGGGAGTTGCCAACGCGGTCCAGCCTTGGCTGGCCGATGAAAAGGAGAAATTCTCGCGAAAACTGACGAAACAGTTTGCGGATTTCACCTTTGACGTTCCGGCCGGGGCCACCGATCTGATTGTCGAAGTGCGGGCGGCCACCACGTGGTGGACCGAAATCGCGGCCGTGGACAACATCCGCATCCACAGCGGACCGTTGATTCCCGCCAGTTCCACGGAGTATGGCATCGGGTTGAACTTTGGCGCTGAAGAAGCCAACGGAAACAACAAAGGCACCCTCGCGGCGGCTGACGTCGCGGGCGTCGCCAGCGTGGCTCAAGCCAACTGGAATAACCTGAAGACCGCCACCGGCAGCGCCACCACCGGCATTGTCGCGGATGTCAAGGGAACTGCCCAACCCACCTCCGTCACCGTCACCTGGAGGTCCGGAAACACTTGGGCCTCCACCGGACGTGGTGAGGAAAACAACAAGTTCACCGAGAACAACCTCAAGCTGACCACCGGTTACCTTGACACCGGCAATGCCACCACCACCACCGTCAGCATCGCCAGCATCCCGGCTAAGCTCACCGAAGGCGGCTACGATGTCTATGTCTACGCCCTGGGCGGCGTCGGCGGTCGCGGCGGCGCTTACCGCGTCATGGACACTGAAAGCGGCAAAGCCCTGACCGGGTGGATCCGCGCTCAATCCCCCACCAACAGCTCCGACTTCGTCGAAGCCACGTTGATCGGCGGGACAGATCCCAATGGCGCCGCCCGCCACGCTGCGGGCAACTACATCGTGTTCAAAGGGCTCACCTCGGCCAACATCACCGTGCTCGGACGCACCGCTGGCTTCGGCTTCAGCGGGACACCGCGCGCCCCCATCAACGCGATCCAACTCGTGTCGCCTGGCGGTCTGCAAGAAGTCACCCTGCCCGGAGACAAGATCGAAAGCAGCCACGCCGCGAACAAATCACCTGGCGGCGAGCAAGTGGTCAACGCCATCGACAATGACTTCGGCACGAAGTACCTGAACTTCGGCGGTGACAACAGCACGGGGGCTCCGTTCGATCCGCCCGTGGGCCTGACGGTGACTCCGAGCGCCGGCCCCAGCATCGTCACGGCGCTGCGCCTGGTCTCGGCCAACGACGCGCCCGAGCGCGATCCGGCGGCCTACAAACTGGAAGGTTCGAATGACGGCACCACGTTCAGCCTCATTTCGGAAGGCGACGTTCCGGCTTTTGCCGGACGTTTCACTCCGGTGACGATTAGCTTCCCGAACACGGTGAAATACGCAGCCTATCGGCTCACCATTCCAAAGGTGAAGAACAACACCGCCGCCAACAGCATGCAGATCGCGGAAGTGGATCTGCTGGGCAAGGTGTTCCCGCTGCCGAAACTCGGCGTCAGCGCCGCAGCGGGCAAGGTCACGGTCACGTTCAGCGGGGGCAACCTCGAGCAAGCGGTCAACGTCGAAGGCCCGTACACTCCGGTGCAAAACGCGAAAAGTCCGTACGAAACCACCGCAGACGGACCTGCCAAGTTCTTCCGCTCCAAACAGTGATTTGAAGCGGATCAGCTAGATTCCAATCATTCGAAGAAGCCGGGTCGCAAGGCCCGGCTTCTCTTTTTATCACGGGTCCGCCCAGGCGGGGGTGGCCGCGGTGAATTCCACGACTTGTCGGGTTAAAGGATGCGTGAAGGAGATCGAACGAGCATGCAGGCAAAGCGGAGCATCTGAAAGGCCAAGCACGGCGGTCATTACTCCCGCCCGCTGAGGTCCATATAACGTGTCGCCGCACACGGGTAGTCCGAGGTGCCAGAGATGAAGCCTGATTTGGTTCGTGCGGCCCGTCAGCGGGCTGGCTTCAAGCAGGGTGGTGCCGTCGGGAAATCCGCGAAGAACTCGGAATTGGGTGCGGGAGGGAAGGCCGTTGCTCCAGTCGATCGTGCGCGAACCTGCCTCCCCGGGTTCGGCGCTGATGGGCGCGTCGCATTCGAACCAGTCTTGCGCGGGGACGCCCCTCACTTTGACCAGATAAAGTTTCCTGACCTGGCCCTTGGCGAACTGCGGTTGCAGTCGCGCCGCGAAATGACGGGTGCGCGTAAGGAGCACCAGTCCGGTCGTGTTGGCGTCGAGTCGATGGGCGGGCCGGGGGCGTTCAGGATCGTAAGCGGCGTGGAGCAAATACTGGAGCGTGTTGCGGTTGAATCGTCCGCCCGGGTGCATCGGGAGGGGGGCCGGCTTGTTCACCACGATCAAGGCCTCGTCCTCATGCAAGATCCGGATGTCGGCATTGACGGATGGTTCGGTGACTTTCGGAATGCGCCGGAAAAAGTATTCGCCGGCTCGCGGGGCGTGGTCCGCGGTAACCGGATCCTTGTCCGCGTTCAGGATGCGTCCGAGGTGGAACTCTGTCTTCCATTGCTCTCGCGAGAGGGAGCGAACGATGGCCGTGAACGTGTCGAGGAGTGGTTTGCCATCGGCCTCTTCCGGGATGGTCAGTGGAAGATCGTTGTCGTAGGGGATGCTGCCAGGCAGGGGGTTGGAAGCCTGGCGGATGCGCTCGTGCCTGCGGGCCAAAGTCTCCGCGAGTTGTTGGGCCGGAGTGCGGAAGCAATGCGGACAGGAATGACCCGGCCGATAGCGCGGATCCTGTTGTTCCTGCGCCGTGAGCGGGGTGAGACAGGTGAAGCACAGAGCGGAGTCGGTTTCACGCAGTTGGGGATCGACGCCGACGCGCTGATCGAAGACGAAGCATTCGCCTTCGTAATGACGGGCGCCGCATTCCTCGAAATATTTGAGGATGCCACCTTCGAGTTGGTAGATTTGCTTAAAGCCCTGGCTTTCCATGAAAGGGCCGGCCTTCTCACAGCGGATGCCCCCGGTGCAAAACATGACGATGGGTTGTTCCTTCAATGGGGGCGGTAGTTCGCGGACGGCCTTTGGAAAATCGCGAAAATGCTGAAGATTGAGCGTGAGCGCGTTGCGGAACGTTCCAAGTTTCACCTCATAATCGTTGCGAGTGTCGAGAAGCACCACAGGCTTGCCCTCGTCCAGCCACTCAAGGAGTTTGTGCGGCGGCAGCTTGGGAGAGGTATGCCTTCCCGGAGCGATCCCCTCAATGCCGAAGGCGATGATCTCCTTTTTGATTCGAACCAGCATGCGATGGAATGGATGGTCATCGCTTTCGCTGAATTTGGGATCGAGACTCTCCAGGCCGGGCCACGAACGGAGTTCCGCGAGAAAGGTATCAATGGCGGGGCGCTCTCCCGCGACGAAAAGATTGATGCCTTCAGAGCTGAGAAGAATGGTGCCGCGCAGTTTGAGGTTTCGACATAGTTCAAGTAGCCGCCCTCGTTTTGGGCCGAGATCCCGCAGCGGGGTGAATCGGTAGGCGGCGATATTGGTAAAACGGACCACGGAGAAGAACGTTAAGGGTCCAAGTGAATACTGCCAGGCGATTTCGCAGCCATTCTTATTTTGGGGAGTGCGGCTGTGTCGGAGACCCGCCGCAGCGCGCGGACAGATCGGAAAAGCGCCAGAGGACTGGCGCACTCCAAGACCTGGCGGAGCCTCCACCCGCCTCGCCGTCGCGAAGCGTCTTGGACTGCGGTAGCCCTCTACCGCTTTGGACCACGCACGTGAACAACCTGCGCGCGATGCATCGCCCGTCGCCTAAACCTCCTCAAGGACGGGAGCGCCCGGAGCGCGACCAGCGACCGGGAGCAGAAAGAAACGGTGAACGACATAAAAGTACCGCCGCCGCCGGAGGGAGAGGCGAGGTTCTATCCCTCGTCCCTACTCCTATCGGCACTGCCGCGCGTATCACCGGCAACCTGTGGATGCGCTGTTCCTTCCGGACTTCACCCCCTTGGGCTCGCCCCAACCCAGCGCTTCCGCGAACCTACTCCTCTGACACCGGCTCGCCGCGGGCGGCAAGGACCTTCCGGGTGGGCACGTATTGAGCCGCGAATTCGGCCCTGAATTCCTGGAACGTGCCGGCTTGGAGGTGGAGGCGGATTTCCTCCATGACCTGGAGGAAGAAGTGACTGTTATGGACGCTGAGCATGCGCAGTCCAAGGATCTCCTCGACGTTGAGCAAATGGCGCAGATAAGCGCGGGTGAAGTGGCGGCAGGCAAAGCATGGGCAGCCTTCCTGGATAGGACCGAAATCCGCTTTGTTGAATCCCCCTTTGATACTGACGCTGCCCCGGCGTGTGAACGCGGTCCCATTCCGCGCCACTCTCGTCGGAAGCACGCAATCAAACATGTCCACACCGCGTGCGACGAGTTCGATTAGTTGGGCGGGAGTTCCCAACCCCATGGCGTAGCGGGGTTTGTTCTCAGGCAGATGCGGCTCGGTGATTTCGACCGCGCGGTAAATTTCGGGTTCGGGTTCACCCACACTGACGCCGCCAATCGCGTATCCATTGAAATCCATGGCCACCAGCTCTCGCGCGCAATGGGCTCGCATTTCCGGACGTCCCAGGCCCTGGACGATGCCGAATACCAACTGCCCGGGAGCGCGTGGCTGCTCAGCGCATTCCTTCGCCCAACGCAGGGTTCGATCCACGGCCGCTTGAACTTCGCGAGGCGTGGCGGTATGGGGCGGACACTCGTCGAATACCATCGCGATGTCAGAGCCCAATTGCCGTTGAATCTCCATGGATTCTTTGGGGCCAAGGAACAGCGGCGAGCCGTCCAGATGCGATCGAAACTCGACACCATGCGGCTGAATCTTGCGGATCTTGGCCAAGCTGAAGACCTGGAAGCCGCCACTGTCGGTCAGGATCGGCTTGGTCCAATTCATGAAGCGATGGAGGCCGCCGGCTTGCTGGATGATGTCCATGCCGGGACGAATGGAGAGGTGGTAAGTGTTGCCCAGGATGATCTGCGTGCCCATCTCCTCCAATTCGCGGGGGTCGAGCGCCTTGACACTGGCTTGAGTGCCGACCGGCATGAACACCGGCGTTTCGATGACGCCCCGGGAGGTGGTGAGACGTCCGAGGCGGGCGCGTGAGGACGCGTCCCTTTTCAGCAATTCAAACATCGGGCGAGGAATCAGCGCCGACGGCGGGTGGGGCCGAAGAAATAGCCGCCTTTGATGCGCACGCCGCGCACGGGACGGGAAGCCAGGGGTTGCGCGCCGGGCTTTTCTTCCTCGAACAACGCCGTGTATTTATAGTCGAAACCCTCGAGCCGCATGCGTTCGATTTTTTGGCTGATGAAGCGTTCGATGGCGATCACGTGCTTGCTGTCCTCCGCGACCATCAGCGTAAAGGCGTCACCCTCGTTCTCAGCGCGACCCGTGCGCCCGATACGATGCACGTAATCCTCCGGATGCTGGGGCACGTCATAGTTGATGACGTGGCTGACACTGACGATATCGAGTCCGCGCGCCGCGAGGTCAGTGGCGACCAGGACTTCGAATTTTCCGTCCCGGAAACCTCGCAATGCTTGTTCCCGCTCGGATTGAGTTCGATTGGAGTGCAATACCGCCACGGCATGCTGATGGCGGCGCAGCATGTGGGACACGCGGTCGGCTCTGTCCTTGGTGCGGCAGAACACGATGACCGAGTGGTAGTTGACCTTGGCGAGAATGGCCAGCAAGAGCTCTGATTTCTGTGTGTCGGACACGGGATAAACGACGTGGCGGACGGTCTCGGCCGGGGAACGTCGCGCGCCGATCTCAATCGTCTCCGGCGACCGCATGGCCCATTGGATCAAGGTCTCGATCGCCGGCGGAACGGTGGCCGAGAAAAGCATGGTCTGCCGGTTGCGGGGGCATTTCTGCACAATGCGCTTCACATCGGGCAGGAATCCCATGTCCAGCATCCGGTCCGCCTCGTCGAGCACCAGGAATTGCACGTGATCCAGGCGGCAGGTGCCCTGTTGCATGTGGTCCAGCAACCGGCCGGGTGTGGCGACCAGGATATCCACCCCTTCCTTCAGTTGTTCACGCTGGCGTCCATAACCGACGCCTCCGAACACGACGGCGACTTTGAGATCGGTGAAGCGGGCGTAGTCGCGGATCGCCGTTTCGACTTGGGCGGCGAGTTCCCGGGTGGGTTCGAGGATCAGCACCCTGATTTGTTGGCGCGCTTCTCCCAGCAGCGTCAGCAAGGGAAGGCCGAAGGCCGCGGTCTTTCCCGTCCCCGTTTGGGCGCTGCCGATGAGGTCTTTTCCCTCGAGCAGCATGGGGATGGCGCGCAATTGAATGGGGGTGGGATCGGTGTATCCCATCGCCTTGACGCCATCGAGGACGGGTTTGGAAAGTCCGAGGTTCGTGAACGACATGCGGCAGTCTACCTGAGAGTCGGCGCAGGGGGCAAGGCTCCCGGCAGATCATTTCTGATGCATCAAAGTGGGCGGGGAGACGGCGAGTTCGAGACCCGGGAATCGCTTGCGCAAAGGGCTTGTCCACTCGCGTTCGATCGTTTCCTCGGCCCACTTTTGAACCTCCGCGTCCGTCGTCGGAGCTTCCCAGATCTGGCTGGGGCCGGTGACTCGAGTCACACTCGCCGGCAGGAGTCCCTCGATGTCGGCGTGGATCGAAACCCGGGGTCCTTTGCCGCCGGGCCGATTCCAGACGCGCAAGTGGGGCTTGAGGGCGAGATGGCGGGCATGGGGTTTCAGCAACCCTTCCTCGCAGAGTGCGCGAAAATCGTCGGCGCCAAGGGCCATGTCCTCCACCGGGGCCAGGGTGTTCTCCTGAACCCCGTAAATGGAGGCGTTGAGCGGCGAAATCGAGGGGCGCATCATGGGGAAAAAGAGCACGTCGTCGATGTTCTCCTGTCCCGTGAAGATCATGATCATGCGTTCGATGCCTGGCCCGATGCCGGTCGTGGGAGGCATGCCGTACTCGAGCGCTTCGATGAAGTCGAAATCGAGCGTGTGGAACTTGCCGGCGTCGCGTTCCTCGACTCGATAGGATTTCCGCCAAGTTTCCAGGAGGTGAACCGGGTCGTTTTGTTCGGACCAATTGTCGCCGCATTCCATGCCGGCGATGAAAATCTCGAATCGTTCGACGAATCGCGGATCCGAGGCCATGGGCTTGGCGAGGGGTGAAATCTCGATCGGATGTCCGTAAACCAAGGTGGGTTGAATCAGGTTTTTTTCGACGGTGACTTCAAAGGCTTTCACCAAAGCCTCACCGATGCTGGGCTGTGGCTCTTGAATACCGAGCGAAGCCAGCCTGGTGTTGGCTTCTTCCGGCGAGGTGCATTGCCGAAAATCGATGCCGGTGGCCTCGACGACCGCGTCCGGCATGCTGACCCGGCGCCAGGGCTGTCCGAAGTCGATGGGATGTCCGCGAATCTCGAACTGGGTCTTGCCGAAGACGGTGGTCGCGACGTGGCGGAACATGCCCTCGATGAGGTTCATGTTGTATTCGTAATTCTCGTAGGCCGTCATCGTCTCGACCATCGAGAATTCCGGATGATGGCTTCGGTCGATGCCTTCGTTGCGAAAGTATCGACCGACGGTAAAGACCTTGTCGTAGCCCGCGACGATGAGCCGCTTGAGGTAGAGTTCATGGGAGATGGCCAGGTACATGTCGCAGCCCAGGGCATTGACATGCGTTTTGAAAGGCTTGGCTGTGCCGCCGCCGTACTGCGGCTGGATGACCGGAGTTTGGAATTCCATGAACCCTTGGCCGGTCAGAAAGGAACGAATCGCCGCCACGATCCTTGAAGCCGCTCCAAATCGATCGAAGGAGGCCGGCTCCAGAATCGTGTCCAGATAGCGCTTGCGCAGCACTTGTTCCCGGTCCTTGAGGCCAAACCATTGGTCCGGCAGGGGCCGCAACGACTTGGTCAGAAGTCGCAGGGATTCCACCAGAACGGAGATTTCACCCCGTTCCGTTCGGATGACCTTGCCGGTGGCCTCGATGATGTCGCCGAGATCGAGAAGGTTTGACTCGGCGTAGCCAAGCCGCCCTTCGGCGGCGTCGGTGGGCAGGACAAGGTTGCGGCGAAGAAAGAGTTGCAGTTTGCCGGTTTGATCCTGGACGTGAGCGAAGGCGAGGGCGCCCTGTTTGCGCCAGGACATCAGCCGTCCCGCCACGGTGACGGTGGTGTCGTGAAGTGACTCAAATTGGTCAAGGACGGTCCGCGTGAGGTGAGTGCGGCGGCTGCGGGACGGGTAGGGCTGGAGGCCAAGGGCGCGAAGGGCGTCCGCCTTGGCGAGGCGGCCGTTGCGAATTTCGATCAAGGGGTTGGAGGCCACGGTGCGATAGTTTCAAATAGTTTTTTGGCAAAGTCGCCCGGCATCGGAGTCCTCGGGCGGCGCGCAGCCTAGCGAGGTCTGGCCTCGTTTGTCACGCGAAGGCGAGGGTGGATTTCTAAGCCCGGGTTTACCCGTCCATACTCATCAAATTTAGGGACAGACATTTTGAAAGTAAAAGGGACAGACATTTTGAAAGTATGTGGGAGGAAAGACTCCTGGCGGCAGTGGGCAGCCATTCCGGTGGGGCCGAAGTTCCGCCTGAGGCGGGTCGCCCAGGCAGGCAGTTACCAGATCTGAAGAAGATCCTGAATTCCGGGACAAAGCTAAGCCGCAACGATTCAGTTGGAATTGGTTTCTTTAATGCGTTTTTGGCTGGATGGAACGATGCTGATGCGGCCACGGACTCAACTGCATTCCAGTTGGGAGGAGCCATCAGTTTGGCCAATATTTCCAGCCACCACGCCCTTTGATCGGGCCTTCGGATCGCCAGTTTGAGGGTCGGTTTGCCCTGAGCCCGGCTCCACACTGCGGCCTTGGTGAACAGCCGCCACCGCAGCGTCTGCAGTTGGCAGTGTTGCTCCTGCCCGCATCAAACTTAGGGACAGACATATTGCCGGAAAAGCTTGATTTCAATTTGTTGACTCAGTATGGATTGCCCATGAGACAGGCGAGGATGAAGGTTCCGGCGGATCGGGAAGCCGGGTATTACCATTGTGTGTCCCGAGTGGTGGATCGACAGTGGAAGTTCCAGGAGGCCGAAAAGGATAAGTTCGTGACCATCCTGCGCGAATATGAAGCGTTCTGCGGGGTTAGAGTCCTGACTTACTGTGTGATGTCCAACCA
>VHDF01000024.1 GCA_016871495.1 Verrucomicrobiota bacterium
TCGCGTTGCGCTCCCGCAGAGCCCTATCCTTCGCGATGCGTCCGAGTTTTACTCAACCAAATCTTGAAATCCAAACCTCCAAAACCCTAAATCCTCACACCCGGGGACGGGTCCGTTTGATTCGACCGCTGGCACCAATTGTCCTTATCTCGTTGGAGCTACGAAATCGATAGATTTGCGAGCTGCTGGGAATGCCGATCGCAACGATGACACCGATCCCCAGGAGAGCACAGATGATCAGCCACTTTTGCATGATGTCACCTAACGCTCCAGATCAGTGACCCGGCGCCTGTGATCGTCGACTGCAAACCGGAGCGTCATCGCCGGGTTCACTGCATCTGGCTGGTTCGGCTCCGTCATTTCTTTACTTTCCGTGCCACGCTCCTTCGTCCTTCATGTATTGAACCCATGCCTCGTGATCGGCTCGCAGCATGGCATCAAGCGCCTCCTGTGTCTCCAGCCGTTTGAAGCAATAACAGGTCTTGCCCCGGATCCGCTTCTTGCGCTCTAGGTCCAAAACCCATAGCAAGTCGCTCGGTTCCTCTTCCTCGACCAAGTACTTGTACCGTCGCCAACATTTCGCGACGGGGAACAACTTGAATGAGCGGAGTGGATGGGTCGGTTGGAGTTCGCGGTTAAAGAACTCGATAACGTCATCTACACACTCCAGAGGAATCATTTCCCAGGCGTCGTTGTATGTGATCTTGGGCTGCATATCTCACGGTGCGTGCTCTACACCGAACAGTGAGTGGGCTGCCGAAATAGCGCCTTTAAAGACGGCACGGTGATAGAATGAACTTGCGTTTGTTGTTGTCGATCAAATACTTGGGCGCACAAGGAGGTCAACTATGGAACCGGCAAAGGCTGAACTGCGCACAGGGGTCTCGTTCATCCCGAATCTCAAATCCAAACTGCTCGACCAAGTCCGGGAGGTCATCCGGCTGAAGCATTACTCGCTGCGGACGGAAGAAGCGTACGTCAGTTGGATCACGTTCCCGCGAGGAAAACATGATGGATCAGTCCTCAGGGTCCTCGACCTACCCGAGCGTCATTCCAACGTGCCAGAATCGTACCAAACCTTTGCACATTTGGGGCTTTTGGGGGGGTACTAAACCTCGGAAAAGCCGGGTGTCGGATGTAAGTCGTTGGAATTAGGGGTTTGTGACTTTATATGGGGTGTTCAGACCTCCTGCACTTTCTCGTTAGAAACTTCGCGCAATCCACTGAGATGCGCCCTCGACACAAAGCGTCATCCATCTGCGCCGCGCGGGGTCCATGAGAATTCCCAACGCGTAGTCCGCATATTTCATGCACGGGACGCCCGGTGAGGACACCGGGCCTACAAACACGGAGGCAGTCGCGATTGTAGGCCGTGTGCCCGCACGCGGCGTACTGTCGCGGATTCAAGCTCAGTATGAAATATCCGGGGTAGAGGCCGGGTCCCCCGACCCGGCGCTATGGTGGATGAGGTTTTGTATGGATTCGCGCTCTGCCGGCCGTCGATTCGGCTCAATGCTTCCGACGGCGAGGCATTGGGCGTGAACGTGAATGAGCGGCGAGATATCGCTCCACCATGGTGGACACGAGTTTGGCGGTGGCGTCGAATTCCAGGTTAACCACGTCGCCCACTCGACGGTCCGAAAGTTGGGTCACCGTACGCGTGTGCGGGATGATCCAGACTCCGAAGGAACCGCGTTGGACATCCGCGACGGTCAGGCTGATGCCATCCACTGCGACACACCCTTTGGGAACCAGGAAGGGCATGTGATGCTTGGGAACTGCGATTTCCAGGCGGTAGTCTTTTCCGTGCGGTTCCCATCGAGTGATGACGCCAGGCCCGTCGATATGGCCGTTGACCCAATGTCCGCCCAAGCGATCGCCGGCCAATAAGGCCGGCTCAAGATTCACCCGCTGACCGGGTGCCAAGTGTTGAAAGTTGGTCAGCCGCCACGTTTCCTGAAGCAGATCGAAGCGAATCCGGACCGCCTTTCGAACCCGTTGGACGGAGACGGCGGTAAGGCAGCAGCCATTGACGGCGATGCTATCGCCGACGCGAGTTTTGGCGAATGAGGCCGGGCTGTGGATTTCGAGTGAGGCGCCCGAGGCCGATCCCTGGACTTGGTGGATAATGCCGGTCGCTTGGATGAGTCCGGTGAACATACGAGAGCGTCAATTCGATTGCCTTTGGCAAGCCGCTTGATGGGCGCGAAAACCGGCCCGGGTCAGGGCGGTCATGCGCCAATCGGGTCCGAGGCGCCGCCATTGCACCCGGTGGAGTGCGACGGCTTCCGAACGCCGGGTCGCCCCGTCGCCCGCGACGGCCCGGCGAGAGAGGTTTCCACCGAGAATGGCGGTGGCATAGTAAAAAGCCACGCGGTGGGCCAGCCCCGGCAGCAGGAAGGCGGCTTGGACTTCCCCTCCGCCTTCCACCAGGATTTGCATGATTTGCTGCGCGCCGGCGCGCTGGAGGAATCGATCCACATCCACGCGGCCCTCCTTTTCCGGCAGCACCCACACTTGCGCTCGTTTTTCGAGCCGCGCGATTCGCCGGGGATCCGCGGTCTCGCCCACGACGATGGTGGTGGAACCGGGAGTTCCGGGCACAAGAATCCGCGCCTCGAGAGGGATGCGGGCATGGGTATCCAAAATGAACCGGCGCCATGTTCGCCGCTTCCAGTCCGGACCTTTTCCGCGCAGGGAAAGTTCGGGGTCATCTCGTCTTACCGTTTCGACGCCGGCCACGAGAGCGTCGGAGGCCCATCGTAAACGCATGCCGTCCGCGCGGGCTGCGGCGGAGGTGATCCACTTCGAGTCTCCTTCCCGAGTGGCGATTTTTCCATCGAGCGTCATGGCGGCCTTGACTACGACCCACGGTCGGCGGCGCGCGATGTGGTGGTTGAATGCCTCATTGAGTTCGAGGCAGGGGAGCGTGAGAATTCCGGTTTGAACCTCGATTCCTTTCCGGGCCAGGAATCGAAGCCCGGCGCCGCGATGGGAGGGGTTGGGATCGATGGCGCCCACGATGACTCTCCGCACGCCCGAGTGGAGGATCGCCTCGACGCAGGGCGGGGTGCGTCCGTGCGTGGAGCAGGGCTCGAGTGTGACGTAGAGGTCGGCTCCGGAGACGGAGTGGCCTCGATCCTGAGCGTTTTGCAGGGCGGCGATCTCGGCGTGGGCTGTGCCCGCGCGGCGATGCCAGCCGCGTCCCAGGCAGCGTCCTTGGCGGACGAGCACGGCGCCCACGGCGGGATTGGGCGAGGTGCGGCCCAGGCCTTGGCGGGCGAGACTCAAGGCTTCGCGCATCCAGTATTCGTCGTTGGAGGCGGCCACGGGCGCGGGGGATGACGGGGTTGTTTCAGCTTTTCTCGGTGAACAAGGCTTCCGCGAACGCTTTGGGTTCGAATGGCTGCAAGTCATCGGCTTGCTCGCCGACGCCGATGAATTTGACGGGAAGCCCCAGTTCACGCTGGATGGCGACCACCACGCCACCCTTGCTGGTGCCATCGAGTTTGGTGATGACCAATCCTGTCAGTTGGACGGCCTTATGGAATTCGCGAGCCTGGTTGATGGCGTTCATGCCGGTCGTGGCGTCCAGCACGAGCAGCACTTCATGGGGAGCGCCGGCCAGTTTTTTGCCCATGACACGATGCACCTTTTGCAGCTCGAGCATCAGGTTGTGTTTGGTGTGAAGGCGTCCGGCGGTGTCGACGAAAAGATAGCGTGCCTGTTTCGCGAGTGCGGCGGAGACGGCATCATGCGCGACGGAGGCGGCGTCCGAACCATACTCTCCGGCCACCACGGGAACATTGAGGCGGGTTCCCCAGAGTTTGAGCTGCTCGATGGCGGCGGCGCGGAAGGTGTCGCAGGCCGCCAGCATCGTGGCGTCGCCGCGGGAGTTCGCCAAGCGGGCCAGTTTGGCCGAGGTGGTGGTTTTTCCGGTGCCATTGACGCCGACGATGGAAACGACGGTGAGCGATTTCGGATCGTGTTTGAGGGGCGAAGCACCTGCGGATAGGGAGGTTTCGACCTCGCGGCAAGCGAGTCCAAACACGTCCACGCCGTCCTTTCCCTGGGTTTCGTAGGCTTTCCGGACGGCTTGGATGATTTGCTGGGTCATCGCCAGACCGAGGTCCGCCCCGAGCAGTGCGGCTTCGAGTTCTTCGACGGAAGTGCCGGTCAGCCGTGGAGAGCGGGTGATGATCCGCTTGATTTCGTGGACGAGCTTATTGTGGGTCTTTTGCAGACCCGCTTTGATCTTGTCGAAAAAACCCATGGGCAAAGTTCAGTTTGGATGCGGTGTGATGGCGGGCGTGGCGGCGGACGGCAGGAGGCGTTGGCGGAAAATGTCGAACAAGTTCCATTCCAATTTCACGCCTCCGATCAGAGGAGCGCCTTTGGTGAAGCCGTGGCAGTCGGAGCCTCCCGTGACCAGCAGTTGGTGGCGATCCGCCAGTTCGCGATAGTAAATCGCGGCGCTGGGGGAATGTTTGGAATGGTAGCATTCGAGGCCGTCGAGCCCGGCTTCGCACAGGGATGGAATCGCGTCGTCGAGGCGATAGAGCCCTGGATGCGCGAGCACGGCCAGCCCTCCCGCGCGATGAATCAGGGTCATGGCCTCGGCGGAAGCAATCCGCCACTTCGGAGCCCAGCCGGGGCGTCCCTTTTTCAGGAAGCGTTCAAAGGCTTCGTCCAAGCTGGTGCAATGGCCTGAATCGACCAGGGCTTGTCCGATATGGGGCCGGCCGGGCGATTCGAGATGTGCCAGAGCCTCGACCGAGTCCGCAGGAATATCGACCCCGCGCTCCAGGAGCCGGCGGGCCATTTCACGGATGCGGTCGTGCCTCGCCTCGCGGCAACACGCCAGGAATGCGGCCAGGGCCGGTTGCTCGGGATCGAGTCCGTAACCCAGCACATGCAGCTCCCGTCCTTCATGATCCACGGTCAATTCGCATGCGGGAATGAAGTCGAGTCCGTGTTCGATGGAAGCGGCACGGGCACGTGGACATCCGGCCATGGTGTCGTGGTCGGAAAGGGCGATGGCGGAGAGTCCGCGTTCCGCGGCGGTGCGGACCAGTTCCTCCGGGGTGAAGGTGCCGTCCGAAAAGCAGGTGTGCAGGTGGAGGTCGGCGAACATGGCGGAGGCCGGCGTGGCGTGAGGGCCGGCGGAAGTGGGCGCGCTCACTTGCCGTCTCGGGCGGGACGCAAGACCTCGCTCTTGAATTTATCGAGGATGCCGTTGACGAAGCGTCCGCTTTCCTGGGTGGAAAATCTCTTGGCGATGTCCACCGCTTCATTGATGCTGACGATGGGAGGGATATCCTCCCGATGCATCATTTCGAACATGGCGAGGCGGAGGATATTGCGGTCCACCACGGCCATGCGGTTGAGGTCCCAGTTTTTGGCCAGTCTTTTGATCGCTTCATCGAGGTCCTGGCGGTGCAGGAGCACGCCGCGAATCAAGGGTTCGGCGAAAAGGCGGACGGAAGTTTCTTCGGCGCTGGGAGGGGGTGCGGAGGGTTTTTCGCCCCATCGGGCCGAGGCCTTTTCCTCGGCGATGGCGGAAGCGCTCTGCGATTCCCAGAACTGGGTGAGCGCGGCGCCGACGTCCTCAGTCGGGTTCACATCGAATTGGAATAGAAATTGGACAGCGCGCTCGCGCGCTTCTCGCCGCATGCCCATAAGTAAAAGTCTGACGGCGCGCTTCCCGGTCGTCCAACAAATTTCTCCCTTCCTGCCGGCAGCCCGTCCATTTCTGAAGTGACAACCTGAGGCGGCGCACGGACAATCTGCCGCCATGACCGATCCGCGTTATCGTGTGCTGGCCGACTTGCTCACGCGTTACTCCGTCGAACTCACACCCGAAGACCGCATTTTGCTGGATCTTTCCGATGTGCCCGACGAATTCGCGGTGGAGTTGGTGCGGTCCGTCCGGGCCCTCGGCGCGATACCGCTGGTCGAAATCCGGCGTCCGCGTGTCACGCGCGAGTTGCTCCTGGGCATGGAACCGCCGCAGGCCGCGTTGCTGCGGGACTTGGAAATGGGGCGCATGAAGCGCATGCAAGCTTACCTCGCGGTGCGCGGTTCGGCCAACGCCAGCGAGTCCGCTGATGTGCCCGCGGACAAGATGTCGCTCTACTCCAGGACCCTGCGTCCGGTCATGGACTACCGGATCAACAAGACCCGCTGGTGTGTGTTGCGCTGGCCGACGCCCAGCATGGCGCAGGCCGCGGGCATGAGCACGGAGACCTTCGAGGATTTCTACTTCCGCGTCTGCACCCTGAATTACCGCAAGATGGCGAGGGCGTCCGAGCCGTTGTCCGAGCGCATGGCGCGCGCGGATCGCGTGGAGTTGAAGGGGCCGGGCACGGACCTTCGATTCAGCATTCTGGGGATCGGGGCGCAGTCCTGCGTCGGATTGCGGAACATACCTGACGGCGAGGTCTTTTCGTGTCCGGTGAAGGATTCGGTGGAGGGGACGATTACCTTCAACACCCCCACGATCTATTCGGGATCGCGCTTCGAGAAAGTGCGGCTGGTTTTCAAGAAGGGGAAGATCGTGGAGGCGTCGTCGAGCGACACGAAAAAGTTGAACGAGATTTTGGACACCGACGCGGGGGCGCGCTACATCGGTGAATTCTCGCTGGGGTTCAATCCGCACATTCTCACGCCCATGTGCGATATTTTGTTCGATGAGAAGATCGCGGGTTCGCTTCACTTCACGCCGGGACAGGCCTACGAGGTGTGCGACAACGGCAACCGGTCGGCGGTGCATTGGGACATGGTGCTGATTCAACGTCCGGAGTGGGGTGGGGGAGAAGTCTGGTTCGACGGGGAATTGATACGGAAGGACGGCTTGTTTGTGCCGAAAGATCTCAGGGCGTTGAATCCCGAGCGGCTGCGGTGAGTCGGATCTCCGCATGACGGTGACCGCGAAGCCTAACGCTTCCCCCAAGGGAGCGCGCAGTCTGCTGGCCATCCTGTCGTTTCTGCGGGCTTACCCGGGCGCGGTGGCGTTGTCCATCGGCCTGCTGCTGGTCAACATCGCCATTGAGATGGTGTCGCCGCAAATCCTGGGTGACGCCATCACGCAGTTGGGCTGGCATATGGAATGGGGGGCGGCCTTCGATCCGATGGTGTTTGTCTGGCTGTTTGGGTCTTTAGTCCTGGTCCGGTCCGGGAACGGGTGGTTGCTGGGCCCCGTTCGGAACCGGCTGGTGCAGCGGACGCTGGGGGACATTCGAGCGGCCATTTTCGACGCGGTCCAACGGCAAAGCTTCGCTTTTCATGACCGTTCGAACACGGGGGAGCTGGTGTCGCGATCGACCACGGATGTGTCGCGACTGCAGGATTTCCTTTTCGCCACTCTGTTTTTGAGCGTGGACATTCTGGTGGCGCTGGTGGTGATCACGGTTTTGATCTTTCAGGCCAGCCTGACGCTCGGATGGGTTGCGTTGGGAACCCTGGCGCCGACCGTGGGGCTGATGGCCGTGTTTGCGGCGCGATTGCAACCCAAGTGGCGCGAAGTCCATGATCTCCACTCGGCCATGACCACGGTGGTGCAGGAGAACGTCGCGGGCGTGCGGGTGGTGAGGGCTTTCGCGGGTGAACCTCGGGAGGTCGGAAAATTTCAGATCCATCGCGATCGATTTCTCAAGACCTTGTTGGACACCGTGAACGCGTGGGCGATTCGCGTGCCGATGGCGCAGTTCATTTTTGGATTGAGCGTGCCGCTGGCGCTGGCGCTCGGGGGCCGCCAGGTCATTCGAGGGGAGCTGGCGTTGGGCGAGCTGGCGGCGGTGGTGCTTTATCTGATGGCTCTCGGCCATCGCATGGGTGCGATCGGCCAGTTCACCAGCATCGTGCAGAACGCCAGCGCGAGCGCGGAACGGATCCTGGAAATCCTGGACGAGCCCCACTTGTTGAAGGGGAGCGGGCGCGAACCTGCTGACGTGGACGGGAGCATTCGATTCGAAAACGTGACGTTTGGTTATCCTGGCTCCGCCCCGGCTTTGGACAATGTCAGCTTTGCAGTGCCGTCGGGCATGACGGTGGCGCTGGTGGGCCCCACGGGGGCGGGGAAATCGACCCTGGCGCAATTGATTCCGCGCTTTCGCGATCCCGGTGACGGCCGGGTGATCCTGGGCGGGGTGGATGCCCGGGACTGGCCTTTGCAGGCGTTGCGCCGGCAGATCGGCGTGGTGTTTCAGGAAACGTTTCTGTTCAGCGCTCGCGTTTGGGAGAACATTGCCCTGGGCCGTCCCGAGGCAAGTCGCGAGGAGATCGAGGCGGCCGCCCGCGCCGCGCAGGCGGATGAATTCATCCGGGGGCTCGAGCATGGTTATGAAACGATGATCGGGGAGCGCGGGGTTAATTTGAGTGGCGGGCAGAAGCAGCGCATCGCGTTGGCGCGGGCCTTGTTGATGAATCCGCGCATCTTGATTCTGGATGATGCGACGGCGAGCGTGGATCCCGCGACCGAGCACGCGATCCAGACCGCGCTGGCAGCATGGCGGAAGGACCGCACCTGCCTGATGATTGCGCACCGGCTGTCCGCCTTGAAAGCGGCGCGTCACATTCTGGTGTTAGACCGCGGCAAGCTTGTCGATCAGGGCGGCCACGAGGATTTGGTGGAACGGTGCGCGTTTTATCGGGACCTGGTGAAACATCAATCCCGGGTGGATGCGGAGAGCTCCCCTTCATCCCATGGCTAGTCACGATCAGCAGGCCCTCGCGCTTGAGGAGGAGTTCGCGCAGCGTCCGATGAGCCGGGCCACCTTTGCCCGTTTGTACCGCTATGTGCGACCGTACCGGCGGCTGTTTATCCTGAACCTTGTGCTGACTTTGCTGGCGACAGCGGCACAACTGGCCGGTCCCCGCCTCATTCAAATTGGGATTGACCGGCACCTGGCTTCGTTCGGTTCGAGTGAGGCGGCGGCGCGCGGGATTCTCGCGGTGAGCGCGGTCTATTTCGCATTTTTGTTGGCGGGTTGGGTGTTGTCCGCCGGCCAGGTGAAGACGGCCATCGCGGTGGGGCAGGGCGCCATGAACGACTTGCGGATGGCGGTGTTTGAGCACATTCAAACCCTGTCGTTGAATTATTTCGACCGAACCCATCAAGGCCGAATCCTGAGCCGCGCGGATACCGATATCGATGCCCTGGACCGGGTGCTGACCTGGGGGGCGAATCAGTTGTTGTCCAGTGTGATCACCCTCGCGGGAGTGGTGGTGCTGTTGCTGGATTACGATCCGCGGTTGTTCCTGGCGGTGAGTTTCGTGATTCCGTTGCTGGCGCTGGCGACGCGGGAGTTTCACCGGCGCGGGATGGAGGCGTATCGGAGAATGCGTGAACTGGCCTCGAGGCTGACCTCGACCGTGGCGGAGAACATCAGCGGGGTCCGGGTGGTGCAGGCGTTTGGGCGGGAGGACCTGAACCTTTCGAGTTTTCGGACGCTGCACGACGAGTATGGAGACCGGGTCCTGGTAGCGGCGCGCGTGTTTCACACTTACATGCCGTTTGTGTATTTGATTTCCGGTTTGGCGACGGCGGTGGTGCTGGGCTATGGCGGGAAGCTGGCCATGGAGCGTGAAGTGACGGTGGGCGAACTGGCGGCTTTCGTGCTTTATCTCGGCATGTTTTTCGGGCCCATCCACACCATGGGGGATTTGTACAACTCCCTGCTCTCGACGGCGGCGTGCGCGGAGCGCGTCTTTCAGTTGCTGGACACGCAGCCGCAGGTGCGCGACCGAGAAGGGGCCCGTCCGCTTCCGGAGTTGCAAGGGAGGGTGGAATTCGACTCGGTGGACTTTCGCTACGATTCCACTCCGGAAGGAACCTGGATCTTGAAAGGCGTGAGTCTGGACGTGGAGGCGGGGCAGACGATCGCGTTGGTGGGCGAGACGGGTTCCGGCAAAACCACGATCGTCAGCCTGCTCGCGAGATTCTATGAACCTCAGCTCGGGGTGATTCGGGTGGATGGGATGGACCTCCGCGAGACCCAGGCCCAGTCCTTGCACCGCCAATTGGGCATTGTCACGCAGGACAATTTTCTTTTTACGGGGACCGTGATGGAGAATCTGAAGTTTGGGCGACCGAACGCATCCGACGAGGAGGTTGTGCGGGAGGCCGCCGCCCTGGGGACGGATGCCGTGTTTCGCGGATTGAAGGACGGCTATGAGACCAAGGTGGGGGAGCGCGGGGCCAATTTGAGCGCGGGCGAGCGGCAGTTGATTTGTTTGACGCGGGCCATGGTGGCAAGGCCGAGGATTCTGATTCTGGATGAGGCGACGAGCGCGGTTGATCCGCAGTCCGAGCGGGTGATTCAACACGCGTTGCAAACGTTGTTCGCGGGCCGGACGACGTTCGTCATCGCGCACCGCCTTTCGACCGTGCGTCACGCCGATCAAATCCTGGTCTTGTCCGGAGGCTCCGTTGTCGAGCGCGGACGTCATGAAGAGTTGGTGGCGGCCGGGGGGGCTTACGCGCGCTTGCACGAGGAGTTCGTGCGTCGTTGAAATTGGAGGGAAATCCGGATGGAATTCGTCCGGCATGCATCTTTCATCAATGACTCCGGACGAAGCGGCGGATCGCCACCGGACGCTGGCGTCCGAAATTGGGAGGCACGATCACGCCTATTATGTCTTGGCGCGTCCCGTGATCAGCGACCCCGAGTACGACCGGCTTTACCGGGAACTGATTGATCTGGAGCAGGCTTTTCCTTCCTTGGTGACCCCGGATTCGCCGTCGCAGCGGGTGGGGGGAGCGCCGGTGGACGGTTTCCGACCATGGGTTCACGCGGTGCCGATGCAGAGTTTGGAGAACACGTATTCGGAGTCGGAAGTGCGGGAATTTGTGGCGCGGGTGCGCAAGCTTTTGGGTGGGGCGGAGCCGGAGTGGACGGTGGAGCCGAAGATTGACGGTTTGGCGGTTTCGTTGCGATACGAGCGGGGTGTGCTGGTGGCGGGTGCGACGCGGGGCGACGGCGTCAGAGGCGACGACATCACTTCAAATTTGCGCACCATTCGAAGCCTGCCGTTGCGGCTCCTGGGGCGGGATGTTCCCGAGGTATTGGAGGTGCGCGGCGAAGTGTTCCTTCCGGTGGCGGGTTTCCAGCGCATGAATGCGGAAAGGGAAGCCCAGGGTGAGGACAAGTTTGTGAACCCGCGCAACGCGGCCGCGGGTTCCCTCAAGCAACTGGATCCGAAACTGGTGGCGGAGCGTCCGCTGGACATCATTCTGTACGGACTGGGCGAGGTGCGAGGCGGGGAGGTCCCGGTCACACAATTCGAATTGGGACGCTGGCTGGGTGGGTTGGGCTTTCGGACTTCCGAGAAAATGTGGAAATGCGATTCGGAGGAGGCTTTGCTGGCGTCGATCCGGGAACTGTCGGAACTGCGCGGCACCTTTGCCTATGAGACGGATGGCGCGGTCGTCAAACTGAATGACTTGAGCACGCGGGAGCTTCTGGGTTCGACGGCCAAAGCGCCCCGCTGGGCGATGGCTTACAAGTATGCCGCCGAGCAAGCTTCCACGAGGCTCAGGTCGATCACCATTCAGGTGGGGCGCTCGGGCGCGCTGACACCCGTGGCCGAGCTCGAGCCGGTTTTTGTTTCGGGCAGCACGGTGAGCCGTGCGACGCTGCACAACGAGGACGAGTTGAAACGCAAGGACATTCGGGTGGGGGACGTTGTGGTGATTGAGAAGGCGGGTGAGGTGATCCCCGCGGTGGTGCGGGTGGAGTTCAGCCTTCGGACGGGAAAGGAATCGGTGTTTCCGTTTCCCTCCACCTGTCCCGAGTGCGGATCCCAGGTGGTCCGCGAAGGAGGTGAAGGCGAATCCGGCGTGGTGTGGCGTTGTCCGAACGAGGATTGTCCGGCGCGCGTCCGGGGCAGGATCGAGCATTGGTGTTCGCGCGGCGCGATGGATGTCGAGGGGGCCGGGGAGGTTCTCGTGCGCCAGTTAGTGGAACGCGGGCTGGTGTTGGACGTCGCGGATCTTTACCGGTTGACCGCAGCGGAGTTGGCCTCGCTTGAGCGAATGGGGGAGAAGTCGGCCGCCCATTTGATCGCGGGCCTCGAGGCCAGCAAGGAGCGCGAGCTGTGGCGGGTGCTTTTCGGTTTGGGCATCTTTCACGTGGGCGCGGGCATTGCCAAGGTGTTGGCCCGGAGGTTTGCGGGCATGGATGATTTGGCGGGCGCGAGTTTCGAGGCGCTCACGGCGGTGCCCGACGTGGGGGAAGTCATTGCCCGCAGCGTGGCCTCGTGGTTCAAGGATGCGCGCAATCGGGCTCTCGTGGAGCGTCTGCGAAAAGCGGGCGTTTCCATGAGGTCCACGTTGTTTCAGGCTTCATCCAGCGGAGGAGCGCTCCGCGGGAAGGTCCTGGTGTTGACGGGCACTCTGCCCGGATTGAGTCGGGATCAGGCCACGGCGATGATCGAAGCCGCGGGCGGCAAGGTCACCGGGAGCGTGAGCAAGAAGACCGATTTTGTGGTGGCGGGGGAGGAGGCGGGATCGAAACTCGACAAGGCTCAAAAGCTGGGAGTGCGAGTCCTTGACGAAGAATCGTTGCGAAAACTTTGCGCCGGCTCGTAGGGAAAGAGGCTGTCTTCCTGCTCCAGCCGCGAGAGGAAGGCGGCATCGAGGGAATGATTCTCGAGTTGATCGAGCAAGACTTCACAAGCGTGGGCGTGGCGTTCGAACTGTTGGCGCGGGAAGAGGCTGCGGGCATCGTGCCGCAATTGGAAGGGCCAGTCGCTGGCCTGGGCAAGCAGCAGTTCGCGCACGGATTGATTCCAGGCCCGCCTGATCAGGACCGTGGAGTCATCCGTGGCGGTTGCAGTGAGGTTGGGCTGCGCGGACAGGAAAGAGGCTTGTTCCATTCTTGTTTGGAGTGATTCGATCCGCGGACGCATCCAGGCGTTGTGGGGATGGATCCAGGCGCGGAGATCGCCCCCTTCCCCCCACGTTGAGGCGGGCGGGGTCCAGGCTGGAGGGGAGGGCCGAGATTCCCGTTTCGAGGATGCCGCCAGGAAATCCAGCGCCGCGGACGGCGTCGTGAGTCGAGGACCCTGAGGGTGGTGAAACGCGTGACGGGCGACGGCGTCCAAGAACTCCGGTCCTTCGAACCACCAATGACCGAACAGTTCGGCATCGTAGGGGCAGATCCACGGACCGAAGGTTGGGGAGCACGGGGCATGTTCATTCTGGAACCTGGCTCGGCGGGAGAGACTTTCGATGAAGTGCCAGCCGTGCTCTTCGACTGCTTTCAGGGCGGCCGGTCGATCATAGCGTTGTTTGTTTCCCGATTCTGATCGGATGGCGTGGTACTTGAATCCGGTGAATCCAGCGCGTTCGGGGCATGGCAGGGCGGGTTCGAGATAGGATCGCTCGGCGTCAAAGCCGGTGTCGCGGTAGAAATCGCGGTAGCGCGGGTCTCCGGGATAACCCGACTCGCGGCTCCAGACGAGTTCGGCCGTGGACGCGTCGCGATGCCAGCAGACCAAACCAAGTGGGGTGACCGATATCGAGGGCGAGTCCACTTGGTTTGACGTGCTTGACGATTCCAGAATGGTCCAGCGAATCCCGGCTTCCCGCAGGATCGGTTCGAGTTCGGGGGACCAAGCGCACTCGGGCAGCCAGAATCCGGAGGCGGGCGAGGCGAACCGTCGCAGATGCTCGCGCAGGGCCAGATGGATTTGCGCGTGGAGTGTCCGGGGATGCCGGGTGAGCAACGGGAGCAGGGCATGCGTGGCGCTCGACGTGATGAGTTCCACGCGCCCTTCGCGCTGGTGTTGGGCGAAACCGGACAGCGGATTTTCCTCGAGTGCATCCAGTTGACGCAGGGCTTCCCACAGTCGTTCGCGTTGGAACTCGGCGAGCGAGCGCAGGGCGGGATCGAAAGTGGCGCGGAGAATTTCCCGTTCCGCCAGATCGAGCCAGGCTCGGAACCTCGCGCGTCGCCTTTGGCGCAACAATTCATCCTCGAGCATGCCCGCCAGTGTGGGTGAAATGGAAAAGCAGATTTGCGCGGGAATGTGGTCTCGTTTCCAGCCGTCGAGCACACGAAGCAAGGGAAGGTAGCATTCGAAGACGGCTTCGTGCAGCCAGCTTTCTTCGAGAAAACGCGCGTGATCGAGCCGCTTGACCCAGGGGAGGTGCGCGTGCAGGACCAGGCAGAGTGACGGGCGATCGGTCTTGCGGGCGGAGGGCTCCAAAGTGAGTCGGAACGCGTCGATCTACAACGTCCGGTGGATCAGGCCAAGGGCGATGAGGCTGTAGCTTGTCGAAAGCACTGGGTCCTTTTCCCACCAGCGTCCGTTGTCGTTTTCCCAGCGTCCATCCGGCTTTTGCAGATCGAACAACCTCAGGCTGAGGTCCTGTCGCCAATCGTGCCTTTTGCCATCGGGCGTTTCCAGCCGGTCGACGCCCGCGGCGCGCAACGCCTTGGCCATGGTGTGGAAGTAGAAGTACAACCCTTGCGGTCCCATGCCGGGATTTTCCTGCAGAGTATAGTTTTGTTTGGCCCAATCGAGGACGGCCTGGACGCGTGAATCGTCGGGAGTGAGGCCGGCATAGATGTAACTCAGCATGCCTGCGTAACTGATGCTGGCATATGCGCGCAGGGCGACTTTGCCTTGCGGCAGGGTCATCTCGCCCGCCTTGCTTTCGGTGGGCGAGTAAATGAAACCGCCCCGGTTGGCCGGATCTCCGGACACCCAGGTTTGCGCGTTGGTTCCCGGGAGGTGCTGGCATGTTTGCAGGAACTGGATGGCTGCGGTCCAGTTGAGGTCCTTGAGCTCGGAGGAGGGTTGGTCCTGGAGGAGGCGTCGTGAATGATGGAGGGCTTCGAGGGCGTGCAGGGTGTTGACGGCGTCCCCGTGTTTGGATCCGTCGCCATAGCCGAAGCCGCCGTCCAAGGAATCGTCCACCGTGCCGGAGTCTCCGAAGTCATTTTGGTTGGAGGCCAGGAATCGACGGGCCCGTCGCAGCACGGGTTCGTGTTGGGGGTTCCCGGACAACAACAAGGCCATGAGCGACACCGACGTGTTGTAATTCACCAGCTTCTTGTCCACGTAGATACCGCCGTTCGATTGGGCGCAAGAGAGCAGGAAAGCGTAGCCTCGTTCCAAGATGGGGCGGCGGGTTGCGCGAGCCACGCGGTTCGAGTCGGGATCACTGTGCAACGCGACCAGGGCCAAGCCCGTGAGCGCCGGGTGTTCCGGGTTGGACCAATGACCCTGGCTCCTTTGCTGGGATTCCATCCAAGCCAGCCCTTTGTCCATGGCATTCTGAATTTCCAAACGGAGGGAAAGTCGATTGCCCGAATTGGATGGGGACACGGTTTCCGCTGCCGTGAGGGGCAGCGCGATCCACGCGAGGACGAACCAATCCAGCCAGGCGCGGACAGCGCGGCTTCGCGGGGGGCGATTGGGGGAGGGCAAGGCTGGCAGGAGGAGCGGGGGGTGAGATTGAGCATTCAAGCGAGGATGCCTTTGACCAATTCGCCGTGGACGTCCGTCAGCCGGAAGTCGCGGCCTTGAAATCGGTAGGTGAGTTTTTCGTGATCGATGCCAAACAGGTGGAGCAGGGTGGCTTGGAGGTCGTGGACGTGGACGGGGTTGTCGACGGCATTCATCGCGAGATCATCCGATTCGCCGAAGGTGTGACCGGCCTTGACCCCGCCACCCGCCATCCAGAGGGTAAAGGCATACGGGTGATGATCGCGTCCCCATCGTTTGCGGTCGTCCAGATTCCCTTGAATGAAGGGGGTCCGCCCGAATTCGCCTCCCCAAACGACCAGGGTATCTTTGAGCAGCCCCAGGCGTTTGAGATCTTTGACGAGGGCGGCGGAGGGTTGGTCTGTGTCCCGGCACTGGGTGTAGAGTTCGGTGGTGATGCTGTTGTGCTGGTCCCAGCCGGCATGCATGACCTGGACGCTGCGAACCCCTCGTTCCACGAGGCGGCGGGCCATCAGGCAATGGCGGGCGAAGGTGCCTTGTTCATGAACTTGAGGGCCGTAACTTTCGAGAACCTCCGCCGGTTCTTGCGAGAGGTCCGTGAGCTCCGGCACGCTTGATTGCATGCGGAAGGCCATTTCGTACTGGGAGATGCGCGTGGCGATTTCGGGATCGCCCGACTCGCGCAACTTCAACTCGTTCATCCGGGCAAGATCGTCGAGCATGCCGCGGCGGGTTTTCGAAGAAATGCCGTCCGGATTGGAGAGGTAGAGGACCGGGTCGCCGCTCCCGCGAAACTTGACTCCTTGGAAACGGGTGGGGAGAAAGGCGGAGCCCCAGTAGAAATCGTAGAAGATCTGGCCGCAGGTGGTGCCTTTGCTCACGGAGGTCATGACCACGAACGTGGGGAGGTTTTCGTTCTCGCTGCCGAGCCCGTAGGAGAGCCAGGCGCCGAGCGTCGGGCGTCCGGGCAGTTGGGCTCCGCTCAGCAGGAAGGAGATGGCGGGCGCGTGATTGACCGCGTCTGTGCGCATGCTCTTGATGAAGCACAGCTCGTCCACGATGGCGGCGGTGTGGGGCATGAGGGCGCTGACCCAGGCGCCGCTCTGGCCGTGTTGTTTGAAGGGTTCGACTGGACCCAGCACTTTTTTCCCCTTGGCGTCCCCGGTCATGGTGCTGAACCGCTTTTTCCCGATGTATTCGTCCGGCATGGGTTTGCCGTGCATGGACTGGAGGAGCGGTTTGTAATCGAACAAATCCACGTGGGTGGGAGCCCCGTTTTGAAAGAGATAAATGATGTGTTTGGCTTTGGGGGCGAACTGGGGAAGTCCGGGCAGGGCTCCGATGGTTCTTTTCGACGCGGCGGCCCTCAGAGGGTCTTGCGAGAGGAGTTGGGCGAGCGCGGCCAAGCCGAGGCCGGTTCCGGCGCGACCGAGGAACGCGCGCCGGTGAATCAATTGTCTTCGTTCCTCCAGGGGGTTCACGAGTTCATTCCTTGGATAACGTTTCGTCGAGATTGAGCAGCGTCGAAGCAAGCGCGGTGTAGGCGGCATGTTCCACGGGATCGATACCCTGAGCGCGAGGGGCAGCCCCGTGGGCCAGTAATCGCGTGGCTTGATCGGGGTCGGCTCGGTACTCCCGGCGCAATCGTTCGAGGCTCGCCCGGAGGATGTCGAGTTCCTGGGGGGAAGGAGGTCTCGCCAGCAACCGGCGCATCATGGATTCGAGGCGCTGGGGATCGTCGCGGTTGGGTTCAAGCAGAGCGCGCTCCGCCAAAACCCGGGCGGCTTCGACATACGTTTCATCGTCCATGGTGGCCAGGGCGTGCAACGGAGAGTTGGTGCGCAGCGGTTTGACCGAGCAAACGGAGCGGGGAGCCGTGTCGAAAAACATGGTCGGACCGATGATCCGCCGCCAAAAAACATAGAGGCTGCGGCGGTAGAGGCTTTCCCCCTGGTCCGGCGTGTACCGCTTGTTTCCGAATGTGGCTTCCTCCCAGACGCCGGTGGGCTGGTAGGGTTTGACGGGAGGACCTCCTACTCGAGTGGAGAGCAGTCCGGCGGCGGCGAGCGCCTGGTCTCGAATCATCCAGGATGGCATGCGGAAGCGGGGACCGCGGGCCAACAGGCGATTTTCAGGATCTTTCTGGCGGAGGGAGGTTTCTTGCGCGGAGGTTTGCCGGTAAGTTTCGCTGGTGACGATGAGCCGGCAGAGATGTTTCCAATCCCAGCCGGAATCGATGAGTTCCAAGGCAAGGAAGTCGAGCAGATCCTGGTAGATGGGCTTTTCGCCCTGAATGCCGAAGTCTTCTGAAGTCTTGACCAAGCCGATTCCGAAGAACTGTTGCCACAGGCGATTCACCGCGACGCGGGCGGTGAGGGGGTGATCGGGGGAAACAATCCATCTTGCGAGATCGAGTCGATTGACCGCTTGCCCCGGGGTCCCGGCGGAGAGGCGTGCGGGCAGGGCGGCCGGGATTTCCTCGCGGCGACGGTCGTAGAGTCCGGCTTCCAGCATGAAGGTTTTCCTGGGTTTGGGCATGTCCTCCATGACCATGACACGCGGGATGGAACGATTGAAGTTGTCTCGAAGTTCCATCGATTCACGGAGCTGTTTGAGACCTGCGATGTAGAGCGGGGCGCGGCTTTCGAAGTGTTTTTCGAGTTCGCTGATCTGGGACCGGGTGCGGGCGGCGGACTCGGCGCGCAAGATGGCGCGAATGGCGTCGGGTTCTCGCGTGGCGTAACCGGAGTCGGAAGCGGCTTCGCCCTCGGCCCTTGGGAAGACCAACCTTTCCCCTTCCGCCACGGTTTGGGCGAGCCGGCTTACCTTCGCCTGGAGATCCTGTAATCGCGCGGATTGCTTCGGGTTGGGGAGCTCGATAAAAGGCTTGGTTTGAGGATCGCCCCCGGACCCGTCCACCGGCGTTTGATTGAAGAACGCCGAAAGGCTGAAATAATCCCGCTGGGAGAGCGGATCGAACTTGTGATCGTGACACCGGCAGCAGTTGAACGTGAGTCCGAGCCAGACCGTGCCCACGGTTTCGGTCATGTCCATGACGTAATCCACGCGGTTTTCCTCGGGGATGCGTCCTCCTTCACCGTTGATGGGATGGTTGCGGTTGAATCCGGTGGCCATCCGCTGATCCCGTGTCGGATGGGGAAGCAAGTCACCCGCGATTTGCCAAAGCGTGAATTGGTCGTAGGGGAGGTTCTGGTTGAAAGCGCGCACCACCCAGTCCCGCCACGGCCACATCGACCGTTCACCGTCTCCCTGGTAACCGTTGGAATCGGCGTAACGCGCTGCTTCCATCCAATCCCACGCCATGCGTTCTCCGTAGGCGGGCGAAGCCAGCCATCGTTCCACCAGAGATTGATAATGTTGCACAGAAGGGTCCCGAAGGAAGGCTGCGGCGATCTCGGGATCCGGAGGTAGTCCGGTGAGGTCGAGCGACACTCGGCGAAGAAGGGCTGCGGGCGGCGCCGGGGGTGAAGGTTGGAGTCCTTCCTTGATCAAACGCGCGTGGACGATGCGGTCGACGGGGTGGATCTCTGATTCCGATTCCGGGATACCGGAAGGAGTGACGCGTTTGGGTTTTTCGAACGCCCAATGCTCACCCCAACTCGCCCCTTGCTGAATCCAGAGACGGATCTTCGCGATCTGGGCCGCGGAGAGCTTTCGATTCACGTCGGACGGCGGCATGACATCGTCCGCATCGGAGGTGACCAGACGCTGGTAGAGAGCGCTTTGATCCGGGCTTCCCGGAACGATGGAAGCGACGCCATCGCGAACCCGATGCGCCCCTTCCTTGGTGTCCAACCGCAGCTTGGCCTTGCGTGACTTTTCGTCAGGCCCGTGGCAGGGGAAACAATGATCCGAGAGAATCGGGAGGATTTCCCTGCTGAAAGAAACGGAAGGTTCGGAGGCGGCGAAGAGCGTGGTCCAACCCAGAGCAGGTCCGGCGAGCAAAGCGCGCAGGAACAGGCGGGGCTGGGACGAGTGCTTCATCGAATGTCATCATTCTTGAGGTTCAACGAACTTGCCAACGAAATCTTGGGATCAGCGACCCCTGGATGGATTCCGAAGCAGGTGGTCCTCGAGAAAACGCGTCATCGATGCATGGAGGTGCCGGGTGGTGTTCGCGCTTTCGGAGATGGAGTGCGAACGGTTTGGATAGGGGAGCAGCGTGAAATGTTTGTGATGCGCGATGAGTTCGTTCGCCAGGCGCTCGATGCCTTGATAATGGCAGTTGTCATCGCCGGTACCGTGGGCGAGCCAAAGCCGTCCACGCAGATCCTTGGCGAAATGAACCGCGGAACCCTCGCGGTAGCCTTCGGCATTCGCGGCAGGCAATCCCATATACCGTTCCTGATAAATCGTGTCATAGAGGCGCATGTCCGGCACGGGCGCGACCGCCAGTCCGACCTGATAGAGTTCCGGATACTTGAAGATCGCGTTCAGCGTCATGCTTCCTCCGCCGCTCCACCCCCAGATGCCCACGCGCTGACGATCCACGAATTTCCACCGCTGAAGCAACGCCCGGGCGGCCTCCGCCTGCTCTTGCGGCGGCAGGATGCCCAGCTTCAGGTGGGGCGCCCGCCTCCACTCGCGTCCCCGAGGCGACGGGGTGCCCCGATTGTCCACACTGGCCACGATGCAACCTTGTTGGGCAAGCATCATATGCCAGAGTCCGCGGGATCCCTGCCACGTATCGCGCACGGTCTGGCCGTGAGGTTCGCCATAGACGTAAAAAAGCAACGGATGCCGTCCCGACCCCAGGCGTCCGGGCGGACGGATGCTCCAGGCATCCAGTTCAACCCCCGAGGCGATGGGCACCCGGTGGAATTGAACGTCAGGCCGTTTCAACGCGGCGAGGTGTCCACGCATTTTGTCGTTGGTGGCCAGGGTGCGAACCCTTTCATGACTCGTCAGGCGAATCAGTTCCACGCGTGGAGGCGACACAAAACTCGAGTGCGTGTGCAATGCCCAGCGCGCGTCGGGCGAAATGGAATAAGTGTTCCAGCCCTGGAAATGTGGAGGCGTGACTCGTTCGGGCGGTCCGCCGGCGAGGGGGGATCGGTAGAGATAGCGCCGCGTGGCTTCCTCGGGCGACGCCGCGTAGTACAACCAGCCCTGAGCTTCATCGATGGCTTCGACCTGCATCACATCGAAACTGCCCCGCGTGACGGGATGCTCGAGGCCTCGCTTGGTGGAAGCCACGTAAGCCCGACGCCAGCCGTCCCGCTCGCTCAACCAAAGAAGCTGGGCGCCCTTTTGGAGGCAGCGGACCGGATTGTCGTTTTCCAGCCAGGCGGGATCCGATTCCACCAGGATTTCATGGCATGCTCCTGTGGCTGCATCCGCGGTGAAAACACGATTGGTGTTTTGCGCGCGATTGAACTGCTGGACGAGCAGGCGGGAGGTTTCAGGAATCCACTCCAGGTGCGCGGGATAATGTTGTCGCGGATCGCCTGGCAGGTCGAGCCAGGTGATGGCGCCTCCGCCGACGGCGACGACTCCGAGGCGCACCGAGGCATTTTGTTCGCCCGCCTTCGGATACGGGATGGGCGTCAGCTTGGGATAGTTTTCATCGGTGTTGTTGATGAGTTGGAACACGGGCACGCCCGAGGTGTCGAACTGCCAGAACGCGAGATGTTTTCCATCCGGGCTCCAGCGGAAAGCGTCGCGCACGTCGAGTTCTTCCTCATAAACCCAATCCGACGTGCCGTGGATCAGATGATTCGTGCCCGAGGTTACCTTGGTGATGGCGAGCGACTGCAGGTCTTGCATATGGAGGTTTGCCTCCTGCACGTAGGCGACACGAGTGGCGTCGGGTGAGAACTTGGCGAACATCAGGGTTCCCTCGGGCGCCTCGCCGCCGAGTTTCTTCAATTCCCGAGTCTTCAAGTCGAGATGCCAGTAGTTGCCCCTCGTGTTTCGCCGCCAAACTCGATGCGTGTCGGTGAACAGCAGCAACTGGGATTCATCCTCGGAAAATTCGAACGAAGCGGGATCGAGCGGCTTTTCTGCTCCCGGCGGCGTGAGGCTTGCCGCATCAACCAACGTTAGCATGGCACCGCTTTCGATCTCGATTCGAACCAGGTCCTTTCCTTTTACTCCCCCGCCCGCCGGTCGCAAATGAAAGTAGTGACTGCCTTTCTTGCTCCAGGTGGTGAAGGGAACGGACTCCGGCGTGAAATCGCCCGACTTGAAAATGCGGTCCAGCGTGAGCTGGGATGGCTTGGCTGGACCGGGACGCGTTTCGGAAAAGTCGCCGGCCGCGCCCGTGAGTGAAGGCGGGTTGGCCAGGGTCGCAGTCAAGGCCCCACTTTCAAGGAGAAGAACCGCCAGCATGCGGAAGAATACTCTCTGTACGCTGCGAGAAGACCGCGCGACAGTGGATTGCCGCTGCCATGGAGTGGAGGTGAAAGGGTTCACGTTGAATTCCGAGGTCATGTTGAGGAGGGCTTCATTGCGGTTCATGTCGATTTGGGACCGAGGCAGCGCACATCGGCTTGGCGGCGGGTGACACCTTCCTTGTCCAACCGCTCAAGCAGAGGGATCACGACCCGCCGGCTTGAGGCAAGCAATTGCCGCAACTCGCTCGTGGTCGCGGAGGCATTGGCGCGAAGATGCTCCACAATCCTGGTTTTTGCCGACTGCCACGCGGTTTGGAGCAGAATCACATCAGGGCCCAGTTCCACCGCCTCTGAAGTATGCACCAGATATTTCAAGGCTTGGAGGGAGGCTGGATCCGGAGCGAGCTCTTTGCGCGAGGGTGGGTCGAATGGACGTTCTCCCAGCAGTTTACGGATGCGAAGACCCGCCGCCTCCAATGCCATCGGCAGGGCCGGACGATGGCTCTGGTGGCGCAAATGGGACCCGGTCCGAACATAATCCAACCGGGTCATGGCCTGGACCAAATCCTCGAACACGCTGGGGTCAGGCAGATTCGGCGCGAGGGCAGATTGCAGTTCGGCCACACTCAGTCCGGGCGAATCAGGTCTGGTTTGGTGGTGAGAGCGAACTTGTTCTCCAGCGCGACTCAACAACTGCCTCCAAGGTTCGGCGTCGATGAGTCCCGCCGAGATGGGCACCGCCCAACCGTCGGCCACTGCTTTGGCAATGGATTGCGTGATTTCATCCGGCGTGAAAGGGAGAGTGGCAACGAGCGCGCTTCGGCTTTTCAGAACCCTGGAGTGGAGTAGCGCGCGCAGACTTGCCTCGGCGTGGCCCAAGGCTTCCCGCATCTGCCGCAGGGATCCCTGCCTGGCCTCTGTCGAAAACCCGCGAATGCCTGGAGCGGCGTCGAGCACGATTCCGCCTCCCAGGGTGTGACGTTCGCTCCAATCGCGGATCACAAAACGATCTCCCCAAACGGCGTGCGCTCGTTCGCGCAGCCGGATTCGAGCCAGGCGATTTCCACCGGGAAGCAACGGGCCCTTTCCTCCGAGCACGATTCGCCCCGGAAACGATCGGGTGCCCAGATGCATCCGGACCAACGCCCCCGACTTGAGCGGGCGGCGGGCTCCCGGAGGGCCGTTTTCCAAACGCACGGACCTCGATAATTCCACTTCGAGGAGATTGGAGGATGCGCCCGAGTCTTCCCAGGTCAACACGTGACCTCTGGCCGCGTCGGGACCGCTCGTCGCCGATTTCGAAGGGCCCTCCACGGCGTTGATCTGGAGGGCTGCCCGCATGCCGGGGCGTGCGCAATCGATGTCGCGATGAGCGGATTGAACGGATCGCACTTTGAACCGCGTGCCCAAAGGCTGGCTGATCAGCGATTGACCCCGGCGAATCTCGCCGCCTTGCAATGTGCCAGTGACGACCAGACCCGCCCCTCGCACCAAAAAAGCCCGGTCGATCGGCAACCGAGGCTTGCCAAGATCGCGGGGGGGCTTCGAACGCCCCAAGGCCATGGCCAATGCTCCTCGCAAGTCGCCCAGGCCGCGCCCTTGTGGTGCCGAAACCGGAATGATCTCCGCCTTTTCGAGAAACGTGCCGGTGAGTGTTTCGCGGAGGCTGGCGATGGCCCCTGCTGTTCCCTCGCCCAGCAAATCCGCTTTGCTCAAGGCCACCACGCCGTCCGTGGCTCCGAGGTACTCAAGGATCTGCAAATGTTCCTCCGTTTGGGGCATCCATCCATCGTCGGCGGCGACGACCAGGAGAGCGGCCTGAATCGTGCTGACACCCGCCACCATGTTTTTCACGAAATCCTCGTGGCCTGGCACATCCACGAACCCCACTTCCCATCGTGCGATGGAATCTTCGATCACAGCATGGGCAAATCCGAGTTCGATCGTGATGCCGCGCGCCTTTTCCTCCGGCAGCCGGTCCGGGTCCGTGCCCGTGAGCGCTTTGACGATCGAACTCTTGCCGTGATCAACGTGACCGGCCGTGGCGACGATCGCTGGTCGTGTGGGAAGCGGAGTCGAATTCATGCCGTCGTGAGGACCGACTTCAGGATCGTGAGCAGTTGTTCATCTTGCGCGGGGAAGATGGTGCGGAGATCCAGCCACAAGGCATTTCCAGCCAGGAATCCGATGACAGGCGGATCGCTGTGTCGCAGCCGTTGGGAGAGTGTCTGGGCACTGAACGCGGACGGACGCAGCTTCAGCGCGAGTGAAGTGATCCTTGAACGAGGCATGCTGCCACCGCCGACCTGGCCTGAGCATTCGGAGATCGAAGCTTCGTTGTCGTGGTGTGGCAGCCCGGCGAGCAAGCGTTCGCCGCGCGCCCTCAAGTCCTCCAGGGACACGTCGAGCATTTCGATGAGCGGGAGGATGGGTGGGGCAGGTTGGGAGGATTTCTCCCTCGCGTACAGATGCAGATCGAGCGTTTCCTGCAAGGCGGCGAGGACCAGTTTATCGCAGCGAAAAGCACGGTAAAGGGGGTCCTTCTTCATGGCGGCAATGGCGCGGCGCTTGCCGGCCAGGAGTCCCGCTTGCGGACCTCCAAAAAGCTTGTCGCCGCTGAAGCAGACCACATCCACCCCGGCTGCGATCGATTCGGAGGGGCGGGGTTCATGTTCGCCGAGACCGTGATGTTCGGTGCGCATCATGGCGCCGCTCCCGAGATCCTCGACCAACGGAACCTTGCGTTTCTTCGCCAGCGCGCTCAACTCCGTGAGCGTGGGGGACTCCACAAAGCCTTCCATGAAGAAATTGCTGCGATGAACTTTGAGGATCAACGCGGTGCGAGACGAGATCGCGCGGCTGAAATCGCCTGCTGTCGTGCGATTGGTTGTGCCCACGTCCCGCAGTGTGGCCCCCGCGCTCTCCAGGATTTCAGGAATGCGGAAGCCGCCGCCGATTTGGATGGCCTCGCCCCGTGACACCAACACTTCGCGCCGTTCGCCCTGGATCCAGGGCCGGACCGCAAGGACGAGCGCGGCGGCGCCGTTGTTGACCGCGGTGGCCGCTTCGGCGTCACAGGCGAGGGCAAGGTGTGTTTCCAAGTAGGAAGCCCGGTTTCCCCGCCCCCCGGTTTCGAGGTCGAGTTCGAGAGTGTTGTAGTGGCGGGCGACCGTGGCAACCCGTTCGGCGGCGCTTTCGGCCAGAGGGGCTCGTCCGAGGTTCGTGTGAATCAGGATGCCGGTTCCGTTGATGACCGGTCGAAGGCGCCGCGCCCGATGCTGGCGCAACGCTTCGCGCACCTGGTTCAGAATGGAGGCCGCATCAGGAATGACCTTTTGACGGCGGCTCTCCGCGAGGATTCCGCGGATGAAGCGAGTGACCACCGCCGCGGGCAAGTCCTGGCTGCCGAGTTGGCTCTTCAACTTGTCCACGGAGGGCAGATCGCGCAATGGACGGGAATTCATGGGGGCAGGGGCGTGTTGTTGCGGCGGCTGCGGTGTTCTTCAACTCCGTGGGACCCGGGCAGGATTACGAAACTGGGAGTTTACGGACCATGCACTTGAAAGCTTCGAGGCCTCTGTCAAAGACATCGGACCTCACGTCGAGTGTCGAAGAGACTCGCCCAAAATCCAAACTTGGGCTCTGCTTCCAGGAGATCTTCTGTCACGATGTCGATCGGCCAGCGCGGTCCATCCGCGTTGGAGGACCTTGAACTCGGAGGGATTGGCTTCAAGGATGGATCGAAGGGATGTTTCTGAAACCTTGATTACCACCAGGTGTAATTCGAGTCCGGAGGCGGTGACTGCTGCCAATTGACGTATTCCTTGGGGAAAATGTAGGCGACGACGTGGCCGTCGCCGAACAGCATGTTGTAAAAGCGTTTGCCCTTGTAATTGTGCCAGATGCTTTTCTTGTCGTTGACGTCGCGAGAACCATTCCAATGCCAGTCCCCGGCCAGTATCTTGTTCGCGGGGCTGACGGCAAGTTCGGACCCTTTCAACGAGCGCGACTCCGGGGTTCCCTTGGCTGCGCGGGAATCGCCCGTAACCCGTTTGACCCGGTACCACTGCACACCCCACATCGTCATGTAGCTGTTGCCCCAGCCGTCCCAGCAAGTCTTGGCTTGCGGCCAGTAGGAATCGCCTTTGTCCGCCGGACAATGAAACGCTTCGGCGGCCGGCACGTAAACGTTTAGAGGACGATTCGTTTCGGGTGAGGAACGGATGTCGGCGTAGCGCCAGGGCCAGGGCCCCTGGTTGCCTTGAATCCTTCCGCCGAGTGATGCCCAGTCGGCATGGACCGGAAAGGTGTCCTCGTGATCGTCGGCATACATCTGAAAGCCGAGTCCGATTTGCCTCACGTTATTGGCGCACTTGGTTTGTTGGGCTTTGGCTTTGGACCGGCTGAGCGCGGGGAGCAGCATGCCGGCCAGCACGGCAATGATGGCGATCACGACCAGGAGCTCGATCAAGGTGAAGCCCGCGCGCCTTGTCGGGGGGGAATGCATCTCTGCTGCATACGCTTAGCTACCCCGCGGGTCAAGCGTTCGGGGGCGTAGGCAATTTGTCCGCCGGAGCGCGGCGTTTACGTCGCATCCGGGTGTATGTGCATGCGGGCAGGGCGCGTTCGAGGTGGTTGGTTTCGTGCGAGGAGGAACGATTGCACCCATAGCGGGCGGCGTGCCGAGAGGGACTCGGCGGGGCGGGATTGAGCGACGCTGAAGCGCCGTGAACGGCGCGGTCCGGCGGAGGAGCGCGGCTGTATCCGAAGGATCAGCCGCAGCAACGTTGCCTGGCATAAGCTCGTCGATTGTTCTTCCCGCGTTGAAAGCGCGACCCGCTGCGGCTGGCTTTCAGCACAGCCGCGCTCCGAATGCGTCCTTCTTGCGAGCAGGACGAAGGCCACGATTTGGAGCATGACCGCACGGTGGGAGGGACTCGGCGCGTGCGGATTGGCGGGGGCGGAAGCGCCGTGAACGGCGCGGTCCGGGGGCGGAGCAAGCTCGATTTCGCCAAGCCAACGGCGGACCCATTTTCCACCGGACGAGAAGCTTCACCCCAAGTCTCTCATCCGCCGATGCTTGTCCACCGTTGGCTTGACGAAACCCGTTTACTCGACCGTGATGGCCACCAGAAACGGAGCTGCGACTCTCATGGCGCTGACGAAATCGATTGAAGCAATTTCCACCCCGGGACGCGGGTTTTCGTAGGTTCGCTTCCAAAGGCTGAGACGATGGCTGACGGACATTCCTACGGGCGATTTGCTTTTCCAGGCGCGCGTCGCGTGTTTCAACCGGTCCGGTTCGGACTTGGTAAACCACCATTCATCGAGATCCTCGCCAATCACCATGGGCAACTCAGCCTGCTGCCCGTCGGCAAAATGCAACACGTAACGGCCGACGGATGTGCGTTTCGATTTCTCACCTCCGGCGAATTGCGCCGCGTGCAGCATGTGCAACCGGCGGCAGCCCTGACGAATCGGGATGCCGGTCACGCTCGGAGGGTAGCTTCGGACATAGTACGAATGGGCGCTGTTCAACTGAATCAATCCGCGCAAATCGAACGTCACGCCTTCGATGGTTTGAGTTCCCATGGGCAGTTCCGAAAAATCCACGTTGGAAAAGTCATGGCCGCCTCTCTTCAATAATTGGTTGTAGAAAGGTTCGAGATCGATCTGCCTCGCGGTGGCGGCGTCATCGCGACGGGGAACCGACAGGCGTGGGTCCAATCGTGTCCATTCCGCGGGCAACCTTTCCATGGGCTCGAGGTTCCAGAGTTTTCCATAGCCGCCCCCGCCGACGATCGCACTTCCGTTCGGCAAGAAAGCGAAGCCGTTGATGTAACGTTCCCCCCATTGGGGGACAAGGGTGGGGGTGACGGGCTCGCCTGTCTCCGCGTCCCGAACGGAAAGGCCCTCCGATCCCGCCGCGGCGATGAAACGACCGTCAAGACTGTAGCCAGTGCGGGGGTTGCGTCCACCGGAAGGGGTTGCGTGTAAGAGGGTGCCGCTGGCCACGTCCCATACTCGGACGAAACCGTCCATCCAACCTGTCACCATGCGGGTTCCGTCGGGGCTGAATCCGCTGAAACTAACCTCTCCGAAGCGCGGGAACCGATGGAGCAATCGTCCGTCTTCGAGGTCCCACAGAGTGAGGTCGCCGGTTTTCCAACAGGCGGCCATGAGTTTCTTGCCATCCGGTGAGATGGCTCCATGCCCGCCGGGACCGTCGAGTTGAAGCGGATGGTCCTGCGGCTCCATCTTTTCCGGGTCCCATCGCTTGGCGCTACCATCGGCGGCCAGCGTGACCACGAATCTGGCTTTGGGGTGGCTGAGGACAAAATTGACGGGACCGTTGTGAGCGTTGGTCCATGTCCGCAACAGCCGGCCCTCGGGCACGGACCACACCCGGACGACGCCATGGTCATCGCCCGAAAAAACTCGTTCTCCGTTGGGGGAAAACGCGCCGTAAAGCGTGTTTTCCTCTTGAACCAAAGGATGTTCGAGGAAGGGTGTCACTGGTTTGGCGGTGGCGATTTCATAGACGCGCGCCAGGCCGTTGCGTCCCATGGCGAGCACGCGATTGCCCGTGGGATCGACTTGGATGCGGTAAAGGCCGGCGCGGCTGGACGGATGCAGAGGAAAATCGTCCATCGCCGCTTCGCCCGTTGACGCGTCGTAGATGGCCAGTTGGCCGTCGCCCCCGCCAATGTCGAGAAGGATGTTGGAGGGCTTGATGTCGCGGTGGATGACGCCGTGTTGATGGGCGTAAGCGACGGCATCGGCGAGGGTGCGGCCTTCGACGAACTCCATGCTGAAGTAGTGTTGACCTTCGAACTCGCCCACATCGTGAATGGTGACAATGGCAGGGTGGCGCAGCGACGCGGCGGCGGCGGCTTCACGCTTAAACCGTTCGATGGCGCTTTCGCTGGCGAATTGGCCTAACAGCAGCATTTTGACCGCGACCGTTCGACGCAGGCTGAGTTGCTGGGCGCGCCAGACCACGCCCATGCCCCCATGGGCGATTTCCTCGATCAATTCGTAATCGCCAAAGATCCTTCCTTTCGATGCAACACTTTGGTCTTCAGGCTTTTCAGTATTTGTTTTGGATGGATCATCATCTTCCGAAAGCAAGCCAGCGAGGGCTCAACGAGGACAGCGAACGGCCGAGGAGATGCGGTCGAAGGAGGCACCGCATTGAGGGCAGATTCCTTTGGACGATGGAGCACTCATCGGGGAGTGCTACAGGAAAATCGGAGGAAGGTTGCGCGATTCAGGAAAAAAAACTAAAATTTTTGCATCAACTGGAGAACCTCTTCATCGACTTGGGACGGATTCTCGACCGTTTGGGCAATTTCGGACCGGAGAATTTCGCGAAATCGCCGGCGCAGGCGATGGGTGGTGGACTTGATGCCGACGACGATGACGTTCATGGTCCGGGCGATGTCGGTGTAGGGGATGCTGGTCGGGTCGCCCCACAGGTGCGGTTCGAGCGCGTCGAACAATTCGGTCCGGCCCGAAATCAGGAATTCGGCGCGCAGCCGGTGTAAGACGACTTCGATGGAGGCGGGAAGCCCAGCGCCGTTCGTAGAGTTTGTCGGGAGGTTCCTCGGAGGCGGGAATTTCGAACAACCTTTCTTCCTCGGACTGTTGTGCTTCGAGGGAGATGATTTCCTTGCCGCCCCCGCGCTTCGCCGCCTGCCGGAACTCGTGTTCGTTGCGCAGAAAATTCTGCATGGCACCGAGCAGAAACGTGCGAAATCGTCCCCGGGCCGGATCCGCCTGCGCGATGCGATTGTTCTCCAGCAACCGTTGGAAGAAGGATTGAGTGAGGTCACGCGCGTCCTCGGGGCTCCGACCGCACCGACGGACGTAGGCGTAGAGGGGGGGGCAATAGGAAGTGCAAAGACGTTCGAGCGCGGCCATGGCGGTGGAAGAGCCATCCAATCCGACCGAAAGAATCACGCTCCAATGGGTTGTTGAGAAAACCCCGGGCAATGTGTCCCTGGCCGCAGGGGGTGCCATGCCGAGACGATAGCAAGGCCCGGGATTTTGGCCATCCTTAAACGCGGTGGACTCTCACGGATTCACGGATCGGCACGAAAGCATGTCTTTGCCCCGATCGAGGCGGTACGCATCCCCGACAACCTGCGGATGACCCCGGCCTCAACGGGGTGGGAATCTTTCGATCCTTGTCCTGCCCTCGAACCTTCGGCCACACTGCACGGACTTATGTGGAATCTGCTCCGTCGCGTGTCATTGACCCAGTGGATCATGTTTTCCATGGTGGCCGGCGTCGCGGTGGGATGGCTCTTGCCCGCGGAATCCCAGCATCTCAAGGTGCTTTCCAGCCTCTTCCTCAAGATGATCAAGTGCATTCTGGTGCCCTTGGTTTTCGCCACCCTGGTCGTGGGGATCGCCGGGCATTGCGATGATCTCAAGACCGTGGGACGGTTGGCGTTTCGCTCGATTTTTTACTTCGAGGTTGTGACGACACTGGCCCTGGTGATTGGGTTGGCGGCCGTCAATTTGTCGAAACCCGGAGTAGGGCTGACCTTGCCGGCAGCCGGAAGCGCCGGCGACAAGGTGTCCGCGACCAAGGTGACGTTGTCAGGAATTCTGGATCATGTCGTTCCGCGCAGTTTCTTCGAAGCCGCGGCGGCCAACGACGTGCTCCAAATCGTCTTTTTCTCGATTCTTTTCGCCATTGCCCTGGTGCAAGTGCCCAAGGCGGCGCGGGAGCCCATGCTGCGCTTTTGCGAATCGCTCATGGAAGTCATGTTCAAGTTTACGGGGCTGGTCATGAAGTTTGCTCCGATCGGCATCGGAGCCGCCATGGCCTACACGGTGGGTCATAGCGGCCTGGGAGTGCTCGCCAATCTCGCGAAGTTGATCCTGACCCTCTACGTCGCGTTGATTGTTTTTTGCGTGCTGGTGCTTTGGCCCGCGGCGCGGTGGGCGCGTGTGCCCGTCCTGGATTTCTTGAAAGCCATCAAGGAGCCCGCTTTGCTCGCGTTTTCAACCACTTCGTCGGACGCGGCCATGCCGGACGCGATGAAGCGAATGACCGAATTCGGCGTGCCCCGGCGGATCGTGTCGTTTGTCATGCCCCTGGGTTATTCGTTCAATCTGGACGGCTCGACCCTTTACCTGGCTGTCGCCTCCGTGTTTGTAGCGCAGGCCGCCGGGGTGGAACTTTCGCTGGGACAGCAATTGACGATGATGTTGATGCTGATGCTGACGAGCAAGGGGATGGCGGGGATTCCTCGCGCCTCCCAGGTCATTCTGGCCGGCACCCTGGTCAGCTTCGATCTGCCCCTGGAAGGGGTGTTGCTGATCATCGGCGTGGACGAACTCATGGATATGGCCCGCACGACGGTGAATCTGGTTGGCAATTGTCTGGCCACGGCCGTAGTCGGACGGTGGGAAGGGGAGTATCCCCCCGTTCATTTGTCCAGGAGTGAGCCCGGTGCCGGCGGGGCTTCCTGAACCTGTTGTTTCCATGACGGAAGCTTTCGTGGCCACCGGGCTCTTCGCGATTTCGATCGTGTGTGCCAGCCGTTCCACGCGCGCTCTGGGTGGAATCAAGGCGAACGTCATTCGCATTTCCATTTCGACCCTTCTGCTTGGCGTTTGGGCATTTACTCTTGGAGGAGGTTTTGATGGACCGGCCCGATGGCTTTTCTTTGTCAGCGGTTGTGTCGGTTATGGTGTGGGCGATATGGCGCTTTATCTTGCGCTGCCGACCTTGGGTTCCCGCTTGAGCATGGTCCTTGTGCACTGCCTTGCGGCGCCTTTTGCCGCGCTGTCGGAGTGGATCTGGCTGGGCACGCGATTGGGCGGAGTTGAGCTCGGCGCGGCGGCGCTGATTTTGGGAGGTGTTGCGGTGGCGTTGGCGCCGGAGAAGGGCGCCCCGGCCCATGGGAAAGATTTGGTGAACGGGATTATGCTCGGGGTCCTGGCGGCGGTCAGTCAGGGCATCGGCGCCGTGCTGAGCCGCAAGGCTTTCGCACTGGCCAGAGCCGAAGGCTGGAACATGGACGGCGGGACGGCGGCGTTTCAGCGCATCCTCGGCGGATTTCTAATCACGATGGTGGCCACCTGGGTGTTGACCCGGTATCAATCGAATTGGGGCCGGGCTCAATCCCGGGATGAAAAGGGATTGGACCGGGTTTGGCCGTGGGTCTTGGGCAACTGCCTGGCCGGTCCGATCCTCGGGGTCAGTTTCTTTCAATGGGCATTGAAATCGACGGCGAGCGGCATTGTTCTGCCCATCGTGGCGACGACACCTATTCTGGTGATACCCCTCGCGCGATGGCTTGAGGGGGATCGTCCGAGCCGCCGATCTCTCGCCGGAGGGGTCGTGGCGGTGGTGGGGGCCGTCTGGCTGGCGCTGAGTCGTTAAGATCAAGAAACCATGGAGTCTGGATGCCATGAGATCTTGAGTCCAAGGTGTAAAGGACCCGTGCGTACAACCGCCGGATTTGGAAAACCGAACGTCCAGGGGTGTGGAAGCGTGGTGGGGCGCCATCCTCCGCACCCGACCCAATGGGTGCCGACGTTTGGGTAAGCCGGTCTTTCAGCCGTGCATCCCGATGTTGCCGGTGATGCAGGTAGGGCGCGTCCGTCCCGGCGCGCCGTCGGAGCATGATGTTTTGCATCCCGTGGGCGGCGGGCTGGGACAGGCCCGCCCTACCAACAACCTCTGGATCCACCAGTTTTTCAGTAGCACGCGAACCAAGGCTTGCCGTGCGTATCCGGTTTTGCCACAATCTTCTTGAAGCCTAGATGTCCCGATTTACTCCCAACTGTGCAGGATTGGCCCGGCGAGATTTTATTCAACTGGGCTTGGGTGGCGCGCTCGGAGTGGGCTTGGCCGACCTGCTTCGGTTGCAAGCGGCTTCCGCCAAGACCGCATTGTCGTCGGGATCAAGTTCGCGTGTGAACTGCATCATGCTGTGGCTGGATGGAGGGCCTTCGCATCACGAGTCTTTCGATCCCAAGCCGGAAGCGCCTTCGGAGATCCGCGGAGAATTCAAGTCGATCCCGACCCGGGTGCCGGGCCTGCACTTCAGCGAAGTTTTTCCCAAGCTCGCCGGCGTGGCGGACAAGTTGACGATCGTGCGGTCCATTTGCCACAACGACCCAAACCATGGCGGGGGCAATCATTATTTGATGACCGGCATGCCCACGCCGGTGCCGGTGGCTTGCGGGGCGTCGGTGACGTTTCATCCCTCCTTCGGGTCGATGGTCTCTTATCAGCGAGGCGTGCGGGATGGGATCCCGGGTTACATTTCGATGCCGAAGCTTTCCCGCAGCGGAGGTCCGAATTTCTTGGGAGGGAAGCACTCGGCTTTCGTGATCAACGGCAATCCGAACGAAAAGAAATTTCAAGTGCGCGACGTCGTGCTGCCGACGGGCATCAGCGAGAGCCGGGCGGCCCGTCGACGCGAGTTGCGCTCGGCCCTGGACGGGATGAAGCGCTACACGGACAAGCTCGCGGATGATCCTGCCGTCACGTTCGACCAGTACTTGGCGCAGGGGGTCGATCTGGTTCTTTCCCCCAAGGCGCAAGCGGCCTTCGATTTGAACCGGGAGGACGAGAAACTGCGTGAACGGTATGGGCGCAATGATCTGGCTCAACGATTATTGCTGGCCCGCCGATTGGTGGAAGTCGGGGTCTCCTGGGTGACGGTCTATTACGACGGCTGGGATCATCACACGAAACTCTTCGAGGCTTTCAAAGGCGACAAGATCAAGCGCCTGGACCAGGGCATGACCGCGCTCTTGAGCGATCTCGACGAGCGCGGGTTGCTCGATTCCACCCTGGTCCTGGTCCTCGGCGAATTTGGCCGCACTCCGAAGGTCAACAAGGACGCGGGACGGGATCATTGGCCCCATGCCATGTCGGTGCTCGCCGCCGGCGCGGGCGTTCCTCGCGGGCACGTCGTGGGAGCGACCGACGCGAAGGGCGCCTACGCTTCCGAAAGCGTTTATCGGCCTGAAGACTTGGCGGCGACGATTTACACCAAGATGGGCATCGACCCCAATCTTGTGTTACACACCAACACGGGGCGTCCGGTTCAGTTGGTGACGCACGGGCGGGTTATCCCGGAATTGTTCACCTGAGCCCCGCGGGTGACGCGCGTGGAAACTCTGCTTCGAACGCGGCTCGCATCCCTGATGGCGGCGGGTTCCCTCTCCCTGGCTTTTTCAATCGAGGCCGCGCTTCCTGAGCTGGAACATTTTTTCCCCATCGTGGTGCGACCGGGCTCGACCCAGACGGTCACAGCCATCGGTAAGTTCAATCCCTGGCCGGTCGAGTTTTGGTCTCAGGATCCGGCCATTCAAATCCGCGCGTTGACGAATTCCGGATCGATCGAGGTATCGGTGCAGCCCGGCGTCCCGAACGGACCGCGACTCATCCGCGCCCGCAGCGCCGGAGGCGCGAGCGCTCCACGCATGTTGCTGGTCGAGGCGCGGGAGCATTGGCTCGAACGCGAGCCCAACGATGATGGACGCAGGTCCCAGGCGATCGACACATTGCCCGCGGCGCTGCAGGGCCGGTTGGACAAAGAAGGCGACGTCGATGTTTACCGGGTCCGGGTGGAAAAGGGCCGCACCTTGATCGCCCGTCTGCAGGGTTACGTCCTGGGATCATCGATGGATGCGGTGTTGAGGTTGGTCGACGAAAAGGGGTTTCAATTGGCCATCAACCACGACGACGGCAAGACTCTGGATCCGTTCTTGAGTTGGACGGCTTCCCGAAGCGAGACCGTCTTCGTGCAGGTTTTCGGTTTCAAGTATCCCGCGGATTCTTCGGTGCGTTTCTCGGGAGACTCCAAGAGTGTGTATCGATTGGAGATCACGGATGGGGTTTGGGTGGAGCATTTGCTGCCCCTGGGTGTGAATGCCAGCGCGGCGGCGGACGTGGTGGCGGTCGGCTGGAACTTTTCTCCCGGCGGCGCGAAGATCAAGGTGGATCCTTCGATGTGGCTGTCCTGCCGGGACGGGCACGCCAACCTGGATCTGCCTCTTGCAATGAATACGCTGACCGTGCCTGTGGGACGTGGGCCGGAGTGGATGGAGACCACGTTGCCGCGGGAGGCTCCACGCGCGCCGTTCGCGATCACGGGCGAATTGACTCAGCCCGGCGAGCAGGACCGGTGGCCCTTGCGGGCTGGCAAGGGCGAGCGTTTGTTGCTTCGGGCTCAATCCGCTCGATTCGGTTTTCCGCTTGATCCCTGGTTGAAAGTGTTCGACGCCGCAGGGAAACAGTTGGCTCACACGGATGACGCGGACAGTTTGGATGCCCAACTGGATTGGGTGGTTCCGGAGGATGGCGAGTACGCGATTGTCGTGGGAGGACTTCTCCAAAGGGGCGGGTCGGAATGCCGTTACCGCCTCAGTGTGGAGCCCGTGGAGCCCGGGTTGAAGCTTTCGGTCGCGGAGCACCAGGTGGTGGTGGAGGTCGGTAAGACGAATTCATTAAGAGTCACCGCATCGAGGCTCTATGGGTTTACCAACAAAGTGGAGTTGCGATGGGAGGGTGGGAGAGAGGGTTTGCAGGTTGCTCCGGTTGCCGTGCCGGAAAATGGGGGAGAGATGGAGTTGAAGTTCGTGCCGGAGTTGACGGCGTCGTTACGAAGCGAGGCGATCAGGCTGGAAGCCGTCGAACTCGACGGGGGTCGACGGTTTCCGGTTCGGTATTGGATGACGACCACCGGGATCAACAATGGAGTGCCCAATGGCTACCATACGATGCTGGTGGAATCGACGGACCAATTGTGGCTGGCCGTGACGCGTCCGCCCACGAATGCGGTGGCCGCCAAGCCTTAACGATGCCGTGGGAAATGGGGATCGGGGGCAGCGGTTCGTGTGCAGCGACGGATTCGGGAATCGATCGACGAAAGCCTCGAGAGCGTCCGAGAGTCTCCATGTCTGGCGCGGTCGTGGACCATCTATACTAACCAATGCGACCGAGTCACAAGTGTGTTCCGTACGGAACATGCAATTGGTTCACCCTCCATCTCGGAGATTCCTCGAACGTCGCCGTCTCTCGCGCCCACCGTGAGGCCGAAGCGGCTCCGACGGGTTCACTGCTATCTTCGCGTCCTTTGCGTGAGGAAAAGCAAGATGTCTCACCCCAAATCCGCAACGGCCGCAAAGGAAACCAGGGCACTCGCCAACCGGCAAACCTGGAGATGATTCGAGATCTCTGTCCCCAGGGAACTTCTCTCCCGCGAACCACCAGGTGCGATGAGACCGCGATGCTGGCAGCGGTTCGTGTGCTGCGACGGGTTCGGGAACCGATCGACGAAATCCTCTCCTCAGCGGTCATCACCCGGATTTCTGATCCCCTTGTCCGGGGTTTTGAATCGAGTCAATCCGATGGACAAGACGATCGCTCAGACTCTAAAAGGCAGGGGTGCACCCACTCTCGCTTCAGATGATTTCCAAGACTGCGGCGTTAGGGCTGCTCTGTCGGATCCTGATGACGTCGATCCCTGGCGTTGTCGCCGCGGGGGATTCCGGCAGTGCCCCACCCTCCAAAGCATCGCGCGACGCCGACTGGCCCGTTTATCTCGGGAACAAGGAGCGAAGCCTCTATTCCACTCTGCAGCAGATTCATCGAACCAATGTGGCTCAATTAAAGGTCGCATGGACCTATGACACCGGGGAGAAGGGCGAGTATCAGGCGAACAATCTCATCATTCGGGGCGTGCTCTACACGGCGACCCCAAGCCGGCGCATCATTGCTTTGGAGGCGGCCACGGGCCGCGAGCTTTGGATTTGGAATCCTTCCTCGGAAAAACCAGGCAGCGCCGGGGCGCGACAACGCGGCCTCGTCTATTGGGAGAATGCATCCGGCGGCGAACAGCGACTGCTAACTGCCGCAGGCCCCTATCTGTTTGCTCTCGATCCGAAGTCCGGCACGCTGATCCGCGATTTCGGCCAGAATGGGTCGGTTCGACTCGGGGCGTCCATCGATCCCCAGAATCCACCGAACGTCAGTCTGAACACGCCCGGGATCATACATAAGGATCTGTTGATCCTGGGCGGCGTGGGCGGACCGGGAGCCGTCCGGGCGCTGGACGTCCGCACCGGCGAGCGGCGCTGGATCTTTCATCTGATTCCCCGCCCGGGCGAGTTCGGCCACGACACTTGGCCGCCGGAAGCTTACAAGACGGCCACCGGCCTGATGCCGTGGCCGGGCCAGTCCCTCGACGAGAAGCGAGGGATTGTCTATGTCGCCACCAAGACCGCTGAACCCGATTTCTACGGCGGGGAACGCCACGGCATGAATCTTTTCGCCAATTGCCTCGTGGCGCTGGACGCTGCCACCGGAAAACGCTTGTGGCACTTCCAAATCGTCCATCACGACCTGCTCGACAAGGATCTCCCTTGTCCGCCTGTTTTGCTGACCGTGACGCATCGCGGCCGGAAAATCGACGCGGTGGCTCAAGGAACGAAACACGGCCTGCTCTTTGTTTTCAATCGCGTGACAGGAGAACCGCTTTGGCCTGTCGAGGAACGCGCGGTGCCGCAGTCCACGCTTCGTGGCGAGCAGTCCTGGCCGACCCAGCCGTTCCCGACCATGCCCCCTCCGCTCATGCGGCAGCAATACACGGAGGCCGAGGTGTCGAATATCTCGCCTGAGACCGAAATCATGACGCGCGATCGGATTCGGGCTTCGCCGAATTTTGGACCGTTCCCGGCGCCGAGTCTGAACGAGACCATCATGTTTCCTGGTTTCGACGGCGGCATGGAATGGGGCGGCGGGGCGGCGGACCCTGAGGGCAACTACTACGTCAACATCAATGAAATGCCCTGGATCCTGCAAATGGTCGAAACCCGGCATGCGGATGGATCTCCGCTGGCACGCGGGGAGCGGGAATACATGCTTTATTGTGCGGCCTGTCATGGGCTGGACAAGACGGGCAATCTGGCAGGTGGTTTCCCGCCGCTCATCGATGTGATCAAGCGACGCCCTCGCGATCAAATCGCCTTGATCACCAAACAGGGCGCCGGGCGCATGCCTGCGTTCGATATGATCCCGGAATTGCAGCGTGAAGCGATTCTCGATTACGTCCTCGGCGAATCGCCCGCCCCGGCGCCTCAAGGTGCCGAAGCGGCGGCGGCCGCGAAGAAGAAAGGTCCGGAGTACGCCTTCGGCGGTTTTCGTCGCTGGCTTGATCCCAGTGGATATCCCGCGATTCGACCGCCGTGGGGGACCTTGAATGCCGTGGACCTGAATACCGGCCAGATCAAATGGAAGGTGCCGCTGGGCGAGTACCGCGAACTCACCGCGCGTGGCATTCCGCCCACGGGCACGGAAAACTACGGGGGTCCCGTCGTCACCGCGGGTGGGCTCCTGTTCATCGGAGCCAGCGCCGACGAAACCATGCGTGCCTTTGATACCAGAACAGGAAACGTTCTCTGGCAGGCGTCACTGCCGTTTAGTGGCAACGCCACGCCGAGCACTTACATGGTCCAAGGACGCCAGTTTGTCGTGATTTCAGCGGGTGGCGGCAAATCAGGACGGCCGGCTGGCGGTCATCTCGTGGCCTTTGCCCTGCCGGAGCCGTTGACTCGACCTTAGCCCGGAAATTTCATCCTTGTTTCGCGACCGGGAATTTCCGGGCGCGGTTCGATCTAATCCGCAATGCTGAAACTTGATGGGGGACGTTTCCCAACCCCGTTGAGTGTGAAAGATGCGGGTGAGCTTCGGCTTCGCGTCGGGCACGTGTGATGGATTGCGTTTGGGGTGGAAACCAGACTCACACCAATCCCCGAATCGGTTCTCCTCGCGTCATCGCCTCGACGACGCGCTGGGGGATGCCCGGCATCAGCCGGACCTCGCCGATGTCCAGCAGCGTGTGCATGATGGTGGCGAGCAAGTCTTTCATCGTCACCGCGTCCGACGCCGGTTCGCCGCCGTCGCGCGAGGACTGGCCGATGACGCGGCCCATCTTCAACCCGCCGCCGTAGAGGAGGAGCGGAGCGAGATTGCCCCAGTGATCGCGTCCGCCGTGCTTGTTGATGGCCGGCGTGCGGCCCATCTCGCCGCAACAGACCAGCAGGATTTTTTCGCTCAGGCCGCGCGCCTCGACATCCTCGATGAACGCCGACACCGCGTGGTCGAACGGCCTGCCGACATACTCCATGCCCACGGTCATCGGAGCGTTGTTTTCATCGGCGTGCATGTCCCAGATGAAGCTGGTGGTGACGGTGACGAAGCCCACGCCGCGCTCGCACAGCCGACGGGCCAGGAGCAACTGACGGCCGAGCGTGAGCGCGTTCGTGGCGTAGTGATCGATGTTCTTCCACTGTGGGCTGATGCGCTCGCGCGGCAGGAGCGGTGCGGTGTCGTAACGTTCGACGAGACGCGGGTCTTCGCGAGACCAATCGAAGGCGTCGGACACCCCGCGGTGCAGGGCGTCGAAGGCCTGTTGCTGGTAGGCGCTGAAGCCCTCGACCGCGCCACGGGCGTCAGCCCAGCGCTTCCAGTCGTCGAGCGCGCCGAGCAAAGCGCGGCGGTCGTGGAAGCGGCCTTCCGGAAGATTCAGCCGCATGTCCCCCTGCAGTCCCGCGCCCGAGCCGGGCACGAACGGAGCCAAGGTGCGGCTGAGTTCGCCTGTGCCCTCGAAGTTGCCGAATTCGGTCACCGCCGCCTGCGCCTTCGGGTCCACGGAGCGCGGGAACAGGGTGACGTTCGTCGGCATCGCGGTGTCGCGGCGCGACAGTCCGGCGATGCTGGAGTAAAGCGAACCCATGTTGGCGCGCAGTGTGTCCGCGCCGAGGACCGGTTTGATGTCGTGGTTTCCGTCGCCGGTGACGAAGGAGCGGACGATGCTGAACTTGTGTGCGAGCCGGGCCAGTTGGGTGAAGGTGCTGCCAAAGGTGACGCCGGGGAGAGTCGTCTTGATCTCACCCGTGGCGCTGCGGATGGTCGAGGGCGCGTCCATCTTGGGATCGAACGTCTCGAACTGGGACGGTCCGCCATGCATGAAGAGGAAGATGACCGAGCGATCCTTGAGAGGGGAGGTCTTCGCCGCGGCGGTGGCCGCACGGGTGGCGAACCAATCGCCCAAGGTCAATCCACCCAACCCAAGCCCGCCCGCGCGCAGGAACTGGCGTCGACGCCAGCGGCCCGCCTGACGGAAGTGATCTTGGAACGTCAGCATGGCGGATAAGCTGTGGTTGGCTCCGATATGAGGCCAGAACGGGAGTTCGGCAGCAAGGCGTTTTCCAGCGTTAGAACTCCGCCGGGCCGGGGTGCGGAAGGGTGAGTAACTTCAGCATCCAGTGAGTGGGGAGGGAGCCAGAAACATCCGGTGCATCCGCAAGTTTTCGGGGCGCGCCGTTCACGGCGCTTCCGCTCGCGCCAACCTGCCGCGGCGATCTCCTCCCGCTTCATGGCCCGCTCTTGGTGAATGCCTTCGCCCTGGCGGCACCCTTGCCCGTTGAAGCTCCATGCCCCTTTGAAGACACGCCTTGAAGCGGCGTGAACGCCGCGCCCCGGCGATGCTGCGCGCATCAACGACCACCTGGGGATGCACTGAGAAACACCCGGAAGCGAGTGCAATGGTGTTGGAAGGGAACGACGCCTGTTTGAAAGCTAGTCGCGCCAGAACGTGGATTCGGGCCCGACTTTGTAACGGACGGCCATGGCAGGGGTTTCGATTTTGATCTGGCCTCGATGCAGCGACTCGACTCCGGCGAGGGTCATGCCAGAAGTCAACAGGGTCCGTTCCGGGGGATAGGCAGGCTTTCCTGTGAGAACCAAGTCTTCGATGTGACGGATCAAGGGATGGAAAAAATCCGCGGTGGTTGAACCATGGCCCGGCATGGGGAGGTACATTTGGCAGGACACGATCTCCCCGGTGTCGGCCCGCAGCCCGGCGTAATTGAAGTCCCGGATGGGAGCCAGGACCAGCGTGGTGCGAAATCCATCGCGATGTTCGATGAAGTAGCCGATGCATTCCGGCATGGCTTGGCGCGCCCATTCGAACGAGATGCGGTCGGTATAGAATCCGGTTTCCACCGGCAAATTGTGGCTGCGGGTCAGGGCGGCGACCACGAGTCGCCGGGTGTCCGCATGGTCGGACGAAGCCAGGCGCTCCCACATGGGCGCGCCCTTCAGCGCATGGACGCTGCGGATGCCAACTTCGCCGCCTCGCCTTCGTTCGGACATGCACTGGGCGGTCTCGAGTCCATGGATATCATAACTATCCACCCCGCCATAGGCCACGCAGACGCTTTCCTTCAGCGGGACATTGTGAGGCATGTCGATGGCGGGGAGTCGCCGTGTGACGGGCAGGGATGAACCGGCCAGGAAGGGAATGCGGAGGCGCCGGGCATCGGCGACCATTTCGGCGCATCGCTCCCAGGTGGTGGAGAGATGCTTGTCATTGAAAATGGGCACCGACTTTCCGCTGGCCTCGAAAACCTTGACGCATTCCTTGAACCATTCGTACCTCGGATAAAGCGTCTGGCCCATCGGACTCTTGGGATACTTGCCGTGCTCGGCGATAATGACCACGCCGTCCACCGCGAGCTTTCCGGTGCCCAAAGTGAGGGCCTCCGTGACGGATGGGAAGAGCTTGAGTCCGTGGCGCCGGACTCGGCCGGGGGTGAGGTCTCCTTCCGGGAATTGATCGATGAACACCGAGGCCACATCGACGCGCGGATGCTGCCATCCGCCTCGCCACCCATAACCGTAAGTCAGTCGATCGAGGAAATGTTGGGAATGGGAATGTGTGCGCACCTCGGTGCCCAGGAATGCGACGCGTTTGCGGAGGGAAGATTTGGACGCGGCGCGAAGGGATGGCGCCATGACGAGAGAACCTGCCAGCGCGGTGGCGTGGCCCAGGAAGGATCGGCGTGCAAGAGACATGGGTTCGCGGGGAGTTTATCGAAGTTCACCTTACCCGCGCAATCCGGTCCTACAGAAATCTCAGGCACTGAGCTCAGTGCGCCCCGTCGTCGGCCGTGTATCCCGAATCCGTTCTCGGTAATGTGGCGCAGGCTGCCCATCCTGCCGTATCGCCGACGGCCCGTCTGCCCGGCGAGTGAAGAACGAGGCCCAGCCATGCTCTCCACGCGCTAGCCCGGATAATTCATACTGAGCTTGAATCCGCGACAGTGTGCCGCGTGAGGGCACGCGGCCTACCATCGCGCCTGCCTCTGTGTTTGTAGGCCCGGTGTCCTCACCGGGCGTCCCGTGCATGAATAGGCGGGCTAGTTTCCTTCGTCGCGCCGCAGGCTGGGCAGCCTGCGCCACAGCAGACAGGGCTGTCTGCGTTACCACGACAACCCGGTCACCGGCAACCTTTGGACGCGCCCTGTCGTCGGCACCCTGGACCCAAATCCACGGGTAATACGCTGCAACGCACGGTTTGACTACGCCTGGAGGTGCGATGGACAGGTTCGCATCATCGACATTCCATCGATCATGCCCGCGACAGCGGGCACTTCTAAATCCGCGCATCTTTCAGCCGCGCAAACCACCTTTCGCGTCCCCGCCGGAATTCTTACGCGCGGATTTAGGCTGGAATAAGGCTCTTGACTCCGCGGGAGGCGCACCAAGACTGCGCCGATGCAGCCACCGAAGTTCCTGGCCTTCCTCCTTTTACTTGGATCGATTCTCTGGCACGCCATGCTCAACGCTGCTCCGGCCGGGGGCTCACCTGTCTCTCGCCGCGGACCGGCTCCCCCATGGGTGGCGGGTCTTTCCGTTGAGGAAAAGGCGCAGCAACGCTTTGACCGCGATGGCAACGGATGGCTCAACCTTGAAGAAAGAATGTCCGCCCGGAAGACTCTGAGAGAGGAGGCGGCGGCTCGTCCGCCTTCCGGGCGCCCCACGCCTCGAGCCGGTGCGGAGCCGACCGGGCCGGGTCCGAAGATGGCTCCGTCCGAAGTGGAGACCTATCCGGGTCGCCCGGCGTTCGACCCCGAGATTTTGCGCACTTTTTTCCTCGAGTTCGAGGAGCCGGATTGGGAAAGGGCGCTCACCGAGTTTCGGTATACGGACGTGGATGTGCCGGCGAGGTTGCGGGTGGACGGTCAAGTTTTTGAGCGCGTGGGAGTGCATTGCCGCGGCGCCTCTTCTTTTCTGTTCGTGGCGGAGGGGCGGAAGCGCGCCCTGAATCTGAAACTGGATTTTGTTCAACGCGGCCAGCATTTCGGGGGATACCGGACCTTTAATCTGCTGAATTCGAATGGCGATCCCACCCTTTTGAAAGCGGCCCTCTACTTTCATGCGGCCCGCGCTTATACGGCGGCCCCCAAGGTCTGCTTCGTCAGGCTGGTGATCAACGGCGAATACTGGGGCGTTTATCCGTGTGTGCAGCAGGAGGACAAAGACTTCATCCAGGACTGGTGGAAGACGAAAAAGGGGGCACGCTGGAAAGCCCCCGGCTCTCCCTGGGCCACGGCGGGATTGAATTACCTTGGCGAGAATGTGGAGGCCTATCGCAAGCACTATGAACTGCACAGCAAAGAGAATCCCGAGGCGTGGAAAGCGCTGATCCGGCTTTGCAAAGTGCTGACGGAGACGCCACTGGACCGGTTGGAACGAGAGCTCGAGCCGGTCTTTGACATCGATGCGGCACTCAAGTTCCTGGCGCTCGAGAACGCGTTCATCAATGACGACGGTTATTGGGTCCGATCCAGCGACTACAACTTGTACCTGCGTTCTGACGGGCGGATGGTGATCTATCCTCACGACGGGAACGAGGTCTTCTATGATTTGCCTCCGCATTTGAGAGGCGGGGCGGCGCGAAGCACCCAGTTGGATCCTTTTGCGGGATCGGATGATCCGGACCGAGTGCTATTGAGTCGCATGCTGGCGGTGCCCGCACTGAGGAACAGGTACTTGACTCTGCTCAGAGACATGGCGACCCAATGGCTCGATTGGAAAACGCTGGGTCCACTCGCGCAAAAATACCAGGCCCTGATCGACGCCGTCGTGAAGGCGGACACTCGCAAGCTGGACTCTTACGCTGCGTTTCAAACCCTGGTGGAACGCGACATGGTTCGGGGCACGAACACGGTCATGAGCATCAAGACCTTTGCGGATGAGCGCCGAGCCTTCCTGCTGCAATACCCGGGCCTCAAACCGGCCCCTTGAGTTGACGAGGGGATCCGCTCAGCGGTCCACATTTCGCTGAGTAGGGCGTTACTCCTTTCGCGCCACCCCTGGAAACAACCGGTTTCGGCGCGCAGCGGAGTGCGCGCCCTACCTTTGCCAGTCAGAATGAGAAATGCTGGGATCCGCTGGTCAGGATGGAAAGACCGGAGGAAGTCGGAGCGTGATCCATCGGGGATGATCCACTCCACGGTCCTCGAGCCCTTGGGTCAACTTCCTCGCGGTGCCGGTAGCGCGGTCCAGCACCCAGAGGGAAGGAGGATCGCCCTGGCCGCAACGGCAGAAGGCGACCCACTGGCCATCCGGAGATTCCACCCCGCGGAAATCCCAAACGGCATCGCCTTGCTTCGTCAAGGCGGTTGACTTTCCGCTGAGCGGATCGATCTCAGATAAGAAAGTTCCCCCGCGTGCTTCTGCAGGTTTCCAATCCCGGTTGAAGTGGTCGGTATCGGGCCGGCCCGCTTGAAACTCCCATGGTACTTTGGAGTCGGGAAGTCGTTGCGAAGCCAGCAGCGTTCCCAGGCGGGTCCAGCTTGGAACATTGGATCCGCTGCCTTTGTTGCCTGGGTTTCCATAGCTCGCGGCAAACCACAGCGACTGGCGCTCCGTCAACCGCCGATGCTCGCTGCCGTCAGGACGACTGATCCAGAGATCAGACCAGTCATGGCCCGGATCCTGGCGGAAACGACAATCCTGATAAGCCAGCCAGCGTCCGTCCGGAGACCACATGGGGGCGAAGTAAAGCGCGTCCGGGTGAGCTCGAATGAGCCGGCGATCTCCGCCCTCCGAAGTGCAGGTCCAGATCTGATAACCCTGCGGTCCCGCAATGTGGTAGGCGACGCGCCCTCCATCAGGACTGAGGCTGAAACCATAGGGCAGCCCTTCGCCTGCCTTCGTGAAGGGCAGAGCTTCCGTGCCGTCCAGGTTCATGCTGTAGACTTGGCCGACGCGACCTTTGACGACCTGGACGAGCAGGCGCCGGTCGTTGATCAGCAACTGGGGTGTATAGAACACGGCCATTCTGTCCTGGGTGGCAAGTTCAGCGAGTGTGCCGGTGGACCAATCGTAAGCCCAGAGGTGGGTGGGAGTCTGAGTATAGTATTCGTCGAAGGGACGCCCGGGTCCGTCTCGTCGCGGTTCCATGCTCAACACGAGCATGCGCCGTCCGTCTTGAAACATGGGTCCGGGCTGCCAAGTGGCCTGATTGGGATGATGAAATTCAAGAGGGCGAACCTGGGCGTCGAGGGGATCGACCCAGCAGGTCTTCCCGGCGGAGGTGAAAAGCAGGGATGGACGGAGAACGGATCGATGTTTGAGGTGGGACGCGTTGCGGCATCCTGCGGCGAGCGAGACTGAGAGCGCGCCGGAGCGAAGGAGGAAATCACGACGATGCATGGAGTGCGGGGGCAGGGTGGGTGTTGGGGATCGAGAGGGCGCTGGCTTCGAAGTGTACGATTGAACTTTTCTCGAAGCGAATGGAAAAACCTCTTCAAGCCGGGAGCGCTTTCCCCTAGGCTACGCCGCGATTGGAACACGGCCTGCTCAACGATATTGCCATTTGCATTGTCGTCGCATGGATTCTAGCGGTCGTTGCCCAATGGCTGAGGCAGCCGTTAATTCTCTCTTATCTGGTGGCGGGATTCGCCGTGGGACCGCTGGGATTCGAGTTGGTTTCCGACCAGGCTTCGATCCAGACGATCTCGGAGCTCGGGTTGATTCTGCTCTTGTTCATGATCGGTCTGGAGATCGATTTGAAGAAGATGTTGGGGGCGGGGAAGGTCATCACGTGGACGGGGTTGGCGCAGATTGGAGGAGGCTGCGCCCTGGGAGTCGGTGTATTTGCGGCGGCCGGATTCCCGTTGAAATCAGGCTCGCTTGACGCGCTTTATCTGGCCGTTGCCTCGGCGCTCAGCAGCACGGTCATCGTCGTCAAGATTCTCTACGACAAGCGCGAACTGGACACCTTGCCCGGACGGCTCACCCTGGGGGTGCTGGTGTTGCAGGATTTGTTTGCGATTCTGTTCCTGGCGATTCAGCCGAACCTCAAGGATCCCTCCGTCGGGTTGGTATTGGTCTCGTTTGCGAAGGTGTTAGCGGTGGTGGCGGTAGCCTTTGCCGCCAGCCGCTACGCATTGCCGCCGCTTTTCCGTTCGGTGGCGCGTTTGCCCGAACTGGTGCTGGTCGGGGCGCTGGCCTGGTGCTTTTTGATCGCGGGATTTGCGGGAGTGCTGGGATTGTCGCGTGAAATGGGAGCGCTGATCGCGGGCGTGGCGATTTCCACGTTTCCCTACACGCTGGACGTTTCGGCCAAGGTGACGACGCTGCGCGACTTTTTCGTCACGCTTTTCTTTGTGGCGCTGGGGACCAAGGTTCCTTCACCCACTTGGGATGGATTGGGGTGGGCGGCGTTCCTGGCCTTATTTCTCGTGGCGAGCCGAATTTTCACCGTGTTTCCGGTGCTGTCGATCTTGAAGCTAGGACATCGTGCGAGTCTCCTGCCCGCGATTCATTTGTCCCAGTTGAGCGAGCTGTCCCTGGTCATCCTGGCCTTGGGGGAGAAGGCCGGACACATCCAACCCGCCACGGTTGGCGTGGCCGCCTACGCCTTCATCACGCTGGCGGTGGCCTCGACCTACGCGATGAATCAGTCCGGCGGTCTGCTGCGCGCGATCGTTCCATCCCTTGAGAAGCTGGGCTGGAAGGATCTCGGCGAGCCGGGACCGGATGCCTCGGAGCAGGGGCATGACAGCAAGATTTACTTGCTGGGCTTTTCGTGGACGGCAAGTTCGCTGCTGGAGGAGATGCGCCGGCATCGTCCGGAGTGGGAACGGGACCTGTGTGTGATCGACTTCAATCCTCACGTGCATGAGCAATTGCGGCGACGCCGTATCCGTGTGATCTACGGAGACATCACCCAGCGCGACACCCTGTTGCATGCGGGCTTGGCCTCGGCCGAAATCATCCTTTGCACCTTGCCCAATACGGTGCTGAAAGGGGCGACGAATTTGAAGCTGTTGCAGCAAATCCGCGAATTGAACCCGCAGGCCCGCGTCATGGTGCATGCGGAGTTGTTTGAGGACGTGCCGAAACTTTACGCCTCCGGCGCCAGCTACGTGAGTGTTCCCCGCCTGACTGAAGCTTCGGACCTGCTGCAGATTATCGATGCCGCCCGCAATCGACTGCTCGATGAGCGAAGGGCCGCCCAAGCCGGCGAGCTTTCCGACCGCCAAGAGGTGATCCCATGAATCCATCTTCCCGTCCTGCCCATGAAGCTCGTTTTCTGAAGTCCGCCCTGCGTGAGGCCGAAACGGCCGCCCGGGCGGCGGGGAGCCTGCTGCGGAGGCATTTGCTGGCCGGGAAGAAGGTCCAATCGGCGGTGCAGCACGACATCAAGCTGGAACTGGATGTGCGGTGCCAGCGACTCATCGAAAGGCATTTGCGGCGGGCTTTGCCGGAGGCCGCGATCCTGGGCGAGGAGGAATCATATGGGGATCTCGAGACGGACTGGCGTTGGGTGGTGGACCCGATCGACGGCACGGTCAACTATACTTATGGCATTCCCCACGCCTGCGTTTCGATCGCCTTACAATGCAAGTGGGATCGGCCGCGAGAAGTTCGTGGGGTGCGGGGGCGACCGGGGACGAATGGTCAGTTGGGAGAATATCAGACGCAGGCGGGGCTGGTTTACGATCCGTTTTGTGATGAGTTGTGGACCGCCATCCGGGGAGGGCCTGCCCGGTTGAATGGGCGCGTGATCCGCGCCGGCTCGAGAACGAAGCTGGGAGAGTGCGTGATCGCGATGGGATTTTCGAAGGGAACCACGGCAATTCAAAGGATGCTGCCGGTTTTTCAGCGCCTGCTGCCGCGGGTGCGGAAGATTCGGATGATGGGGGCGGCGGCTCTGGATCTGGCCTACGTTGCGACCGGCCGGCTTGACGCTTACCTGGAGGGTGGGGTGCGGATTTGGGACATCGCGGCGGGAGGATTGCTGGTTGAATGTGCCGGGGGTGAGTTTTGGCGGGAGCCGATCTCGAACGATCACGGCTATCGTGTCCTGGCGGGCAACAGGTCCTTGCGAAGCTCGATTGAACGGGCGGTGGCCCCCCACTGGCCTTGGGATGCTTGAAAGCGGATGAGTCATGTATGAAGTCATGGATGTGGATCGGGGTGATCGCGAGCATGGGTTTGATCGCGGAGGCGGGTACTTTGGCGCGATTTCGAACCCCCCTGGGCGATGTGGACGTCGAGCTTCTGGACGAGGACAAGCCCGTGACGGTGCGGAATTTTTTGACGTATGTTCAGGAAGGGCGGTATCGGGATTCTTTCTTTCATCGCTGGGTCCCCAACTTCGTCGTGCAAGGCGGCGGTTTTATGGTGCGCCATCGGGGAACAACGAACAGTGTGTTTGACTTCGTTCCAACCCTGCCGCCGATTGTGAACGAATACTCCGCGGGCAGGACTTACAGCAACACCTACGGCACCCTCGCGATGGCTCGTGTTGGGGGGCAGACGAATTCCGCAAGCTCGCAGTGGTTTTTCAATCTCAAGCATAATGTTGAATTGGACGGCGTGGACGGTGGTTTTACGGTCTTTGGGAGGGTGATTCGAGGCACGAACGTCTTGAATTTGTTCGTGGCCGCGCCTCCCGCGAACAATGTGTTTCGAGTGAACCTGGGCTCCCCGCTCAATGAACTACCTGTCACTTCGGCGAGGCCGACGATTGGCGATCTGGTCTTTTTCGACGTGACACTCCTGCAGGTTGCGGTTGAGCGGGGATCGGATGGGGGGGCGTCGATCAGTTGGAATGCGGAGTCCAACTTGGTTCACCTCGTCGAATACACGAGGCAATTTCCTCCGGTTTGGACCTCGTTGATTCGCACCAACGGAAACGGGGGCCGAATGACGGCCAAGGATCCGGCCTCCGATCCGCAACGATTCTATCGAGTTCGCAGCGAGCCTTGACCAAGGGTCACACCTCACCATTCAACGATGGCTCCTGCCACACCCGGTTCAGAGAAGCTTTCTCGTTGCCCAGCTTTTCCGGACGGGTAGGCTCACCTCCTTCGGACGCGAGAAGATCCATCCAAGCTTGAGAAAGGCCATTGCCGCCGCGATCTTACGAGAGATCGATGCGGGTCCATTGCCGTTGCCGGAATGAGGCGCGCAGGCGTAGTTTTAACCTGGAACTTGCAGCCGATTTGTGGTTTTTCCGCACCTCAAAGAATGTTCGAATCCTGGAGTCATCTCCGGCCATTGAAGTCGTTGTGCCCGGTTCCGTCCCCGCAGGGTTGGGTGCCGGCAATCTACCTGATCTGCAGATTACTGCTCGCGGTGCTCACCGTCACGCCCCTGGCCCACTCAGCGGGTTACCGCGCCACTCCACTCTTGCCCGCGAGAGGCTCCGGTAAACCCGGATTCACCCAGCTTCCGGCTCAACAACTCGGGATCAATTTCACAAATTATCTTTCCGACAGCCGGGTTCGCAGATTCCAAAACACCATGAACGGGTGTGGTGTCGCGGCAGGAGATTTCGATGGAGATGGCTGGTGCGACCTTTTCTTTTGCAACAAAGACGGCCCCTCGGCCTTGTTCCGTGCCACCGGGGCCGGGAGCTTTACCAATGTCACCGCGCTGACCAGGACTGCGGTCACGAACCAGATCTCCAGCGGCGCGGCCTTCGCGGACCTCAATGGCGATGGGCGCCTGGATCTGTTCATCAGTTCGTTTGGAGGACCCAATGCGTTGTTGATGCAGGGGGCGGACGGTCAGTTCACGGATACCACGGTTGCTGCCGGCCTTGTCGGTCGGACGGGCTCCACTTCGATGGCCATGAGCGACCTGGATGGGGACGGCGACTTGGATCTGTATCTGTGCAACTTCGGAACTCTCTCAATCCTGCGGGATGGAGGGCAGATCTCCACCCGGATGGAGAACGGCAAACCCGTTGTGACCGGAAGGTATGCTGCCAAGATCAAGATCGTCGATGGCAATATCGTGGAGTTCGGCGAGCCGGACGCAGTTTATTGGAATGACGGCTCCGGGCGATTCACGGCGGCGAACTGGGGTGAATCGTTTTTGGATGAGGAGGGCAGGCCCTACTCGGTTCAGCCCGATTTTGGCCTCGCCGTCCAGATCCGTGACACCAATGGGGATGGGCTTCCCGACATCTACGTTTGCAATGACTTTCAAACGCACGATCGCTTTTGGATCAATCAGGGCAAGGGTCGCTTCCAACTTATTCCCCGTGAGGCCTTGAGAAACATGAGCTACGCCTCCATGGGAGTGGACTTCGCAGATCTGGATCGAGACGGTCATCTCGACTTCATTACCGTCGAGATGTTGAGTCTGGATCATCGCTGGCACTTGCGGCAGTCGAGTCCGACACAGCCGTTGAGCCGGATTCCTGGACGCCATGAGATACGGGAGGAGATGCCCAGGAACTGCCTGTATCAAAATCGAGGGGACGGGACCTATGCCGAACTGGGGTTTTTCGGCGGAGTTGCGGCGTCTGACTGGTCCTGGACGCCTGTTTTTCTCGACGTGGATTTCGATGGTTATGAGGATTTGCTGGTCTCGAACGGAAATTTATTTGATGTCAATTCTCGTGACGTGAGTGAGGCCAATGCCCGTATGAAGGCGCAGCAAAAGAATGCCCGGGCAAACCTCGGTGACTACCCGCCCCTGAAAAGCCCGAAGCGGGCTTTTCGGAACAAGGGACAGATGCGATTCGAAGAAGTGGGCGATGCTTGGGGATTTAACTCGACAGACATCGCGCACGGTATGGCGCTCATCGACTTTGACCATGATGGTGACATGGATGTTGTCATGAACGCTATCAACGCCGCTCCTTTGGTTTATCGAAACGACAGCACTGCGCCCCGGGTGGCCGTGCGATTGAAGGGGAAGGCGCCGAACACACAGGGAATCGGTGCACGGATCCGGGTGCTGGGAGGCGCCGTTCCCGTTCAGGAGCAGGAGATCCTGGCTGGCGGTTATTATCTGAGCGGTAGCGAACCGATGCGTTCCTTCGCCGTCGGTTCAAATCCGATGGACCTGACCATCGAGGTGCGATGGAGAAGCGGTGCAAAATCTGTGCTCACCAACGCCATGCCCGGACAAGCCTACGAGATCGACGAAACATCGGCTTCCAGGTCCTCGACCCCAAGCACTCCAACACCTGTTGCTGCACCTTGGTTCGAAAATGCCACTTCGTCCCTGGGCGTTTCTCACTCTCAAACGCCCCATGACGACTTTGCGGCCCAGCCCCTGTTGCCCCGCAAGCTCAGTCAGATGGGACCGGGAATCTGCGCTTGGGATTTCAATCGCGACGGCCACGATGATCTCGCGATCGCCGGCGGGGCAGGCCAGCCGATTGCGATCAGGCTCAATGATGGGCGGGGCGGCTTTGTTCCGATCCGTGGTGAGCTTGCAGCCTTGCCGGATGATGGGACTTGCATCGCGGCATGGACAGACGCTGACGGAACTCCGGGCCTGATCGTGGGAGTGGCCAATCATCGAGTCAGGGATGATGCGCGAGGTGCTGCTCAAACGTGGAAGCTCGGCCAAGGTTCGCCCGTTCCTGCCGCCCCCCTGCCGCCGCTTCCGAACGGGGCTACTCCAGGTTGTTTCGCGATGGGCGATGTTCAAGGCGATGGCTCTCTGGAACTTTTCGTCGGGGCCGCATTTAAGACCACCCGTTATCCAGAACCGGTGTCTTCGGTTCTGTATCGGCGCGCTGGCAACCAGTGGGTGTTCGACGAGGTGTTGAGTGGATCGTTGAAAACGATTGAACGCGCGACGGGAGCCGTGTTCAGCGACCTGGATAATGACGGAGCCTCCGAGTTGGTGGTGGCGTGCGATTGGGGTGCGGTGCGCGTCCTTCGCTTTCAGAATGGAACACTCCACGATGTAACGGATCAGTGGGGCTTGGGACAGGACATCGGATGGTGGTCGGGTGTCGTGGCCGGTGACTGGGATGCAGATGGCCGAATGGACTTGCTGGTGGGCAACTGGGGTTTGAATGGACCCGAGCAGGTCTGGAGCCCGCTCCCGCGCCACGCCCACTTCGGTGACTGGGTCGGCGACGGCACCATTCAGATTTTGGAAACCCTTTTCGATTCGGCACGGAAACTCGAAGTTCCCGCGCGGGACCTGACTCTGTTACGGGCTGCCATTCCCTCGCTGCAAGATCGGATCCAAACCCATGCACAATACTCGGCCATGAGTGCGGGCGAGATCCTTGCGCCCTGGGCTTCGATCAGCCGAAAACTCTCTGTCACAACGCTTGAAACCCGCCTGTGGCTGAATCGAGGCAACCGATTCGTCCCCGGGCTACTTCCTCCCGAAGCCCAACACGCCCCTGTCTATGGCATCGTCGTGGCCGATGCAGATGGTGATGGATGGGAGGATGCATTCCTGGCCCAGAACTGTTTCAGCGTGAGGCCTGAAGCGACACGACTCGATGCAGGCCTCGGACTTTGGCTTCGAGGAGGTCCGGGCGGGAGATTCACTGCGGTTAAACCTGTGCAAAGCGGCGTTCGCCTGTCCGGCGAGCAGCGAGGGTGCGCCTCGGGCGATTTTGATTCGGACGGAAGGACGGACCTCGTTGTGGCGGAGAACGGCGGGCCGGTTCATCTTTTCCTGAATCGAGCGGCTCGCGAGGGCGTGAGAGTGAGCCTTCGTGGATCGGATGCGAACCCTTACGGGATCGGTGCCTCTATTCGATTGCGATTCGAGCATGGATGGGGACCGCTCCGAGAGGTGCTCGGGCCAAGTGGTTACGCTTCCCAGTCCTCACCTGTGCAGGTGATGGCGACACCGACAAGGCCTTTGGAGATCCAGGTTCGGTGGCCTGGCGGTAAAGTGGTCACGAAAAATGTCGAGGCGGGTGTCCGAGAGATCACTGTGCGCGCATCAGATTGAGCGGCTATGGCCTCCGGCCTCTTCGATAGTGATGTTGCATGAACGCATTCGCCTGCGAACAGCCTGTCCCGTGGAAGGTGCGGGAGTTCCAGCGAATCCTGCATGGAGCACGGAAGGACCTCTTCCGGAACGGCACCGCTACGGTCAGAGCTCCCGAGGAACAATCATCGAGATCTCTGTCTCCAATGAACTGCTTCCTCTCCCTGCAAAGGATGAGCGGGGAGAGGACCGAGGAGGGGTAGGCTGAGCATGCCCCTCTCTCCGGCTCTCTCCCCACTCGTGTCTCGCGGGGCGAGAGGGAAGACGGTGTGATGCCCGTGCTCTGAGAGCGGCCTGTAAATGAAGTTACACTCTGCTGGGTCAGACCGGGAGGTCGGATGGCTCCAGATCGCTGCCCCCAGTCCCCAGCGAACTTCCACCCTCAACGTCCTCTCTGCGTCCTTCGCGGCCTCTGCGCGAGGAAAAGCAAGTTGCCTCACCCAAGGTCCGCAACGGCCGCAAAGGAAACGAGGGCACTCTATAACCGGCAAACCTGGAGATGATTCGAGATCTCTGTCACCAGCGAACTCGTCCCCGCGAGTCCGTGACGCCCTGACAGGGCTTCGACGTTCTTGGGAATCGTTGACCCAGGGCGGCGCTCGACGGAGGGCTCGCTTGCCCTGGGCTATCACATCGTGGCCCTTCAGGCCACACCTGGACACCTGCTCCGCAGATGGCTCCGGGGTGGTTGGCATCGAACAATCAAGGATCCCTGCGCACGTCCGGAAACAGGCGCTGGCCGCGAAGCAGATCGTGCTGCCAGCCTGCTCGCCGGAGTTTTTGGGGTTTCCTTCGGGGGGGCGCGGAGATAAGAATGGCGTGTCCCTGAGTCTGGCTTCGTGTTTGTCACGCCGCCGTGGTTCGTGGGATTCAACTCGCCATGAAGATTCGATCGCCACGTTGGTTCGCCCTCGCTGCCCTGTTTTGCGCGGTTCTCCTCGGTCCGGGGTGGGGCGCGGAAAACCCCATTTTTCCCGCGGACGCCAAACTGGAGCATTTGCACACACGCAAGGCAAAGTTGAACAGCGGCTTGACCGAGGGGCCGGCGGTCGCCGCGGATGGCCGCATCTACTTCACCGATATGCCGTTTGGACCGGACAACGGCATGATTTTGATTTTCGATCCGAAGACGCGCGCGGTTTCCGTCTTCACTGAGAACTCCGGGAAATCGAATGGGCTGGCCTTTCTCCACGATGGTTCGATGGTGTCGTGCGATGGTGCCGACGGTGGCGGGCGCAGGTTGATTCGGTGGAATCTGAACACCAAGCAGGGGCTGACCCTTGTGGACAGGTTCGAAGGCAGGCGCTTCAATTCCCCGAACGACCTTTGTGTGGACGCGGCGGGCCGCATCTATTTTTCGGATCCGCGCTATGGTGGCACGGAGCGGCGGGAGATCGAGCGCGAGGCGGTCTATCGATTGGAGACCGATGGACGCGTCATCGAAATCACACGGGAAGTGGAGAAGCCGAACGGCCTTGTCTTGAGCCCTGACGGGCGAACGTTGTACGTGGGGGATCATAACAACGGGGGCAACCGGTTGAGTCCCTCGGATCCCGAACCCAAACGGGGCGCCATGAAAGTGTATGCCTTTCCCTTGGGTGCGGACGGCAAGGTAAGCGGTTCGCGGAAGACCCTGGTGGATTTCGGAAAAGAGAACGGTTGCGATGGCATGACGGTGGACATGTCGGGCCATGTTTATCTGACGTGCCGGAGTCTGGCGCGTCCGGGCATCATGGTGGTTTCCCCGACGGGCCAGGAACTGGCTTTTGTCGAAACGGGACCGCGCAACCAATCGGGTCTCTTTGAGGATTGGAAGGGCATACCAAGCAACGTGGAGTTTGGCATCGGTGAGGATGCGCATTCCCTTTACGTCACGATCGACAAGGGGTTGTACCGGATTCGAACCAAAGTGTTGGGGTTTCATCCTCATTTGGCACGACGCTGAGACCTCACCGCCCGCCTATGATTTTGAATTCAGCGCCCGACGCGGCGGCGAGTCCGAAGGTGGTTGGTCAAGGGGCATTTCGCTTTCGGGTGGAGACAGGGTGGCCTCGTTTGACGGAGGGCCTTTCGTGGCGGGAAGTGCCCGGGGTGGCCTGCGATGCGCAAGATCGAGTTCACCTTTTTTGCCGTGGCGAAACCCCAGTCATGGTTTTCGAGCCAGACGGCACCCTTGCGAAGGCTTGGGGAAGCGGAACGTTTGCCCGGGCGCATGGATTGACGATCGGTCCGGATGGTTCGAGGTATTACGTGGATGATTTGGATCACACGGTGAAAAAGTTCGACGCCGGAGGGGACTGGGTGTTGACCCTGGGGGTGTCTGGAAAACCCAGCGAGACGGGGGCCACCAGTGTGGATTATCGGACCATCCGGCAGGCGGGTCCGCCGTTTCACTACCCGACGAATTTGGCGGTGGGGCCGGATGGGGATTTGTTCGTCGCCGACGGCTATGGGAATGCGCGAGTGCACCGGTTTTCCGCGGACGGGGCATTGAAGCTGTCGTGGGGAGAGCCGGGAACAGGCCCGGGGCAGTTCCATGTTCCGCACGGTATCGCGGTGGACCAGAGGGGGCGGATTTGTGTGGCGGATCGGGAGAACGATCGGCTGCAATGGTTCTCGCCTGAGGGCGAGGTGCTGGAGATTTGGGATGAACTGGCGCGGCCGAGTCAGATGATCTTCGACGCGGAAGGAAACGTGTGGGTGGTGGAGTTGGGTTACCTCGCGGGGCGATGGCCGGGGACGGGAGAGGCTGAGCCGGGCGCGACCGGAGGGCGGGTGAGCGTGTTTGATCCAGGAGGCCGACTGTTGTCCCGCTGGGGTGGGGGGGCTGAGCCTGAGGCGCCGGGCGATTTCTTTGCACCGCACGACCTGGCTTTGGATTCGAAGGGTGATTTGTACGTGGTCGAGGTCGCTTGGTCGGCGGGAGGGAGGAGAGGTATGGTTTCCCCTCAATGCCACGCGGTGCAGAAGTTCATTCGTTTATGAAAGCCTGGAGATTTCACGCGTTTGGAGACATGCGGCTGGATGAGGTGGCTGTGCCCGAGTTGAAGCCGGGCCATGTCCTGGTGGAGCCGTTGTGCGTGCAACCGAGCGTGACGGAGGCGCAGTTGGCCTTTGGCATTCCCACGCTGGCGTATGAGCGCGTGAAGAGACGCCTTGAGACGGAAGCGCCGATTGCATTGTTTGGACACGAATTCTGTGCGCGAGTGTTGGAAACCGGGCCTGGAGTGACGCGATTTCGGCGCGGCGACCGCATTGCCGCCCGCGCAAAACTGCCGTGCGGCCAATGTGGAATGTGCCGGTCCGAACAGGGCAACCGGTGCCGGAGCGGCCCGGTGATCGGATTCGATCTACCCGGGTGTTTCGCGGAGGTCGCCTCTCTGCCGGAGTTGGCATTGGTTCGAGTGGACGACCGGTTGGACAACCGGGAGGCGGCGTGTTTGCAATCGTTGAGTGACAGTGTGGCGGCGGTGGAAACGGCCTCACTGGCCATGGGCGACACGGTGGCGATTTTCGGCCAGGGGAGCATGGGCTTGGAATGCCTCCAAATTGCGCGCCTGAGCGGCGCGGGGCGGATCATCACGGTGGACGTGAGGGACGAGGCCTGCCGGATGTCCGTCGAACTGGGAGCCGATCATGCTTTGAACGCGCGACAAGTTGATGTGGTGGAGGCGATTCGCGAGTTGACCGAGGGGAATGGGGCGGATGTGGTTTTTGAGTGTGCCGGGGGAAGCCCGAAGCAGGGATTGGCTGGAACGGCCACCGTGCGGCAGGCGATGCAGGCGGTCCGGTCGGGAGGGAAGCTGGTGGGGGTGTCGTGGTTCGGAGCGCCCTTTGAGGTGGATATCGATGGGATGCGCGAGCGGAGTTTGCGTTATGTATTTCCCGACATCAGCACGCTGGCTCATTTGGAGCACACGGTGAGGCTGGCCGCGACCGGTCGGGTGCGAATCAAGCCGACGCTCACGCATGCGTTGGAGGGATTGGACAAAGTTCCGGAGGCCTTCACCATCACGGCGAACAAGGGCAAGTACCACGCGATCAATCCGGCCCAGGTCATCCTGAAGCATTGAAGTGGCATGGAATTTTTGAGCTGCGATTGGGGGACCTCCAACTTCCGGCTGCGCTGGACCGGTCGCGGCATGCATCGTGTTTACCATTCCGAGGAAGGCGCGGGCAAAATCGCCGCCGAAGGAGGAGACAGGGCCGCACGGTTCAAGTCGGTGTTGGCGGCGGGGATGGCAAGCGTGGGCGCGCCTCCGGGTTTGCCGGTGGTGATTTCGGGGATGGCGAGTGCTTCGATCGGGTGGAAGGAGTTGCCCTATGCGGGACTGCCGTTCCCACTCGATGGGACCCGGGTATCGTGGCACGAGGTTGAACCGGGAGTATTTCTGATTGGCGGTGTGTGCTCGGACGAGGAGGTGATGCGGGGAGAAGAGACTCAGGCGGTGGGATGGGCGTTCACAGGTGTGGGGAAGGCAAACGAAAGCACCCTTCTGGTCCTGCCGGGCACACATTCAAAGCACCTGTGGGTGGAAGCGGGAAGGGTGACGCATTTTCGAACTTACATGACCGGAGAACTCTTTGATCTGCTGGCGAAGCACAGCGTTTTGAGACACAGTGTGCGTCTCGGCGCGGCGCCCGATGAAGGGGCTTTCCGTGAAGGTGTGGCGAAAGGGGCTGACGCACCGTTGAACGCGGCGCTGTTTCGGGTGCGGACTCGACAAGTCTTGGATCGGGTGGACGCGGGAGTGAACACCTCCTTCCTGAGCGGTCTGTTGATTGGAGCGGAAATGGCGGAAGCCGGGCGCGCCAAAATCCCGGTCGTTGTGGCGTGCGGGGTGGAGATGGGAAAAGCCTATATTTGCGCCGCGGAAAAGTTGAGCTTTGCGGCCCGGGTGAGCTGGACAGAATCGGAAAACTTGTGCGAGCAGGGTCAGCGAAGGATTCTTGAGCTCCTGTTGAACGGCAAAGCTGCAGGTGATGTTGGCGCCGGTCCGCGCGGCGAGAATGCGCGCGTCTGAGAAAAATTGTCCAGGATCGCGCATGGCAACCCGTTTTCAAGAAGCGATGTTTCGCGAGCTTCCCGTGGTGGGTATTCTGCGGGGTTTCGACACATCCGTGGTGGAGCGACTGGCGCGCGCGAGCATTGAGGGCGGGTTGCGCAATTTGGAGATCACGATGAACAGCCAGGGGGCGGAGGAAACCATCCGGATGGCCGTCCATCACTTTGAAGGCCGTTGCAATGTGGGCGCGGGCACGGTGGTGACGATGGACGATTTGGAGAGAGCCTTGTCGGCAGGCGCTGGATTTATTGTGACGCCGGTGGTGGTGCCCGACGTCATTCGTGAGTGCGTCGCCCGGGGAGTTCCGGTCATGCCCGGGGCGCTCACGCCAACGGAAGTTTGGGAGGCCTGGCGGCTCGGGGCGGACTTGGTGAAGATTTTTCCGGCGGATCAATTAGGACCAGCCCATATCAAAGCCTTGAAAGGCCCTTTTCCCAAGATTCCTTTGATGCCCACAGGGGGGGTCACGGTGGAAACATTGCCGGGATTTCGGAAAGCGGGTGCGGATGCCTTTGGGGTGGGGGGGCCGCTCTTCGACGCCACGCGGGCTGAAGCGGAGGATTGGGAATGGTTTCGCGAGCAGGCGCGCCGCTTTGTCCAGGCCTATCAGCAATCATGAAGTTGAAATGGACCAGTTTTGACCCCACGGACGATCCTGATTCCGTCCGGGAAACCGCGTGGCCTGGGGATGCCCGATTGGCGGGGGGTGGACGAGGAGCCCGCGTTTCGCGACGTCGCGGAAGATGTTCATTGGCGTTGCGAACGGGGTTGTCCGCGCTGGTTTTCTCGCTCGCGCTCCTGGCTGCGTCTTCGGGCTGGTCTGGCAAAGCGATGGCCCAAGATTGGAAGTCGTCCGTGATTTCCGAAATGGATCGTGGATCGGCGCCGTTCGATGCGTTGAGCCGGCAGATCTGGAAGCTGGCCGAGCTAAGCTTCGAAGAACACCGTAGCGCATCGTTGTTGGCGGATGTCTTGCGCAAGGCTGGCTTCTCGGTTCAAACCCATTTGGGCGATATGCCCACCGCTTTTGTCGCGACCGCCGGTTCCGGGGGACCCGTGGTGGCCTTTCTGGGAGAGTACGACGCCCTGCCGGGGTTGCAACAAGAGGCCGTGGCTCGCAAGCAACCGACCGGCATGCTGGGAGCCGGGCACGGCTGCGGCCACAATCTGCTCGGCACCGCGGCGGCCTGGGCTGCTATCCAAACTTGGTCAAGCCTCCAAAAAGAGGGGAGGCCCGGCACGGTGAAGTTTTTCGGCTGTCCGGCGGAGGAGAACGGCTGCGGGAAAGTGCATCTGCTGCGCGCCGGGGCTTTTGCCGGAGTGGACGTTGCGCTCACGTGGCATCCGGACGATCGGAACGAGCCGGGCATGCGATCGACCCTGGCGAATGTTGGCGCGGCGGTGCGATACCGAGGGGTATCGGCCCACGCGGCCAAAGCGCCGGAAAAGGGACGTTCTTCGCTCGACGCGATTCAGCTCATGAGCCACGCGGTGGAGTTGCTGCGGGAACATGTTCCGTCCGAGACCCGCATGCATTATTACATTTCTCATGGAGGCACCGCGCCCAACGTGGTTCCGGATTTCGCGGAGTTGAAAATTACGGTGCGCCATCCGGAATCGACCGTACTGCAAAGCGTTTGGAAGAGAGTCTTGAAATGCGCTGAAGCGGGCGCGCTGGCCACGGAAACAAAACTCGAAATTGAGATTCTCGGCGCCCTTTCCAACGTGATCCCGAACGACACACTGGCGAAACTGGCCGAAGTGAATATGCAAACCGTGGGAGGGGTTCGATACGATGCGGAGGAATTACGATTCGCCGAGGCTTTGCGCGAACTCCTGCCTCCCGAAGGCAAGCCTGGTCTCGACTTGGCGGGAAAGGTTTTTCCCATTCAGGATGGTGTGACACCCTGGTCCACAGATGTCGGTGACGTGAGCTGGAATGTGCCGACGGGCGAGATCCGTGCCGCGGCGTTCGCACCGGGAGTCACGCCGCACACCTGGCAGTCCACCGCCTGCTCTGGCATGAGCATCGGGGAGAAAGGCATGAGAGTGGCGGCGAAGACGATGGCCTTGACGGCGCTCGATGTGTTTCGAGAGCCGGGTTTGGTGCAGAACGCGAAGCGCGATCTTCAACGCCGCCTCAACGGTCGAGCCTATGTGTCCATGATTCCAACGGACGCCAAACCGCGCTTGCCAGCCCCTCGTCCGTGAGCTGATCCGGCCTCCATGATTCGCGAGTCCTCCGGCTTTTCCTCGATCGTGGGCTTGCCGATGCGGAGGGAACGGGCCTAAAGTCCCTGTGCCATGACCCCAATGATTGAGGCACGCTGGCCGAGGCTTTACTTCCCGCTGGGGTTGGCTTTGTGGGCCGCTGCGATGCTGGCCGGTAAGGCGTGGGCCGGAGTCGATTTTGCGCGGGATATTCAACCGATCATTTCTTCGAAGTGTTTTCAATGTCACGGTCCTGACGAGTCCTCGAGAAAGGCCAAACTCCGGCTCGACGTCCGAGACGAAGCGATCCAATCGAGGAAGGATGGGACGCAGGCCATCAAGCCTGGAGATCCGGGCGCCAGCACGCTCGTTGCTAGGATCACTTCCCGGGACCCTGATGAGATGATGCCGCCGACCAAGGAGGGGCATCCCCTCTCGGTCGCCGAGGTCGAGTTGCTGAAACAGTGGGTTCAAGCAGGCGCGCCCTACGCGGCTCACTGGGCATTTGTGAAACCGGTCCGCCCCGCCCTGCCCAAAGTGCGTGATGTCCATTGGCCGAAGAACGAGATCGATCATTTTGTTTTGTCGGCGCTCGAAGCGAAAGGGCTGAAACCCGCCCCGCCGGTGGATCGGCACAGCCTGGTTCGGAGGCTGTCCTTGGATCTCACTGGGCTGCCCCCATCACCCGAGTTGGTTCATTCCTTTGTTTCGGACGCGCGGCCCGGCGCGGTGGAACGACTGGTGGACCGTTTGCTGGCATCGCCCGCGTATGGAGAGCGATGGGCTCGCATGTGGATGGACATCGCGCGCTACGCCGATAGCGCGGGATACGGTTCCGATCCGTTGCGGCTCAACGTCTGGCCCTATCGCGACTGGGTCATTCAGGCTTTCAATCGCAATCTTCCTTACGATGTGTTCACCCGGGAGCAACTGGCGGGGGATTTGCTGCCCTCGCCCGGCGAGGACCAGTTCATCGCGACTGCTTTTCATCGCAACACGATGACCAACACGGAAGGCGGCACGGATGACGAGGAATGGCGGGTCGCGGCCGTGAAGGATCGCATTGCGGTAACCGCACAGGCCTGGATGGGCCTCACCCTCGCTTGCGCCCAATGCCACAGTCACAAGTTTGATCCCATCTCCCAGCAGGAGTATTACCGATTCTACGCCCTCTTCAACCAAACCGAGGACAACGACCAACCCGACGAGCGCCCCACGTTGCCCATGTATGACGCCAAGACCAAGCGCCGGTTGCAGGAATTCCATGGTGAAATCGCGAAATGGGAAGTTCGTCTTGCCCAGGATACACCCGGGTTTTTGGACGAATTCCGGAACTGGGTGGCGTCGCGGTCGCAGGGAGAACAATGGGAGACGATCGAGCCTTCAGCCTTAACCTCCGAAAAGGGCACCGTCTTGGCCAGACTCTCCGACGGTTCCATTCTGGCCACCAACGTGGCGGCCACGCGGGAGACTTATTTCGTGAAAACCCGGCTCACGTCCGCCGGTGTGACGGGCGTGCGGTT